>NZ_JAFBEP010000005.1 GCF_016908775.1 Defluviitalea raffinosedens
TATCGGTTATATGACTCCTCAACAGCTTGAAGATGCTTTAAGAAAAACTGCATAAAAATTTGAGTTTTTGTGTCTACTATATTGACATAAATCCAATCTATGTATGCCCCCTCCAAATTAGGAGTAACGCATACAACTGGCTGATCTTTTTCTAAACCAAAATCCTTTATACTTTTATAATAAGCATCTGCTCGATGGGCAAAGTTAGAAAATTTAATCGTACTGTCTATGTATCCTATCTTTTTATGTCCTAAAGATATTAGATATCGAACTGCTTTATAGATCCCTCCAAAGTTATCCATCACTACTGAATCAATATCATTTTTTTCAAATAAATTATCAACTGCCACAATAGGCACCGGTATATCTTGTAATAATTCAACAACCTCTGAATGAGCCTCTGTTCCTAAAAAAATAACCCCAGTATAATCTTCAAAATGAATATTCGCAATTTCCATTTGAAACTCACTGGATATAATGTTTTTAATAATCAGGTTGTATCCTAAATTACTGGCTGTCTTTTCAATCGCATCAATCACTGTAGCAATAAAGTCGCCATTTTGCTCGATAGCAGCGCCACTGCCAATGTATTTAATAAATAAAATATTCCTCTTCTGATTACTGCTTGTCTTTTTGTTGTAACCATATTTGTTAGCAATTTCTAAAATCATGTTGCGCGTTTCTTCACTGACTCCTGCTTTATTGTTAAGTGCTAAAGATACTGTAGCTTTAGATACCTTTGCAATTTCTGCAATTTCTTGTATTGTCATATTTACCACCTATTCTCCAGAATCGGCCAGACTTTATATGCACAGTGATCGTTTTGTTAAATTGTGCATTGATTTTTTAGTCGAAAGTTTAATTAATTTCTCTTATTTTTATCTATATTGTAGCACGGTGTTTAAAAATCTGCAACTAGTTTTTAATCTTTTTACAAATATTTTTTAGTTTGTTATATGTTTTATGCATATATATACGACAATTTTCTACTGTTTTTTGTATACATTGTCACTAATATAGCTATTTCGTCAATTTTAGACTTGATTTGGATTGCTAATTTTTTAATTAAACTTAACAAAATTGTTTAGTTTGTCGTTTAGTGTTTATGTGTAAAAATCATATTTTTAAACTAATGTTTATAAACCTTTTTAGTTTCCAATTTAAAACCGTTTAATATTATTTAGACTCATACCAGAAAATTATTTATAAAAAATTTTGACTACCAAAGAGATTTTAATTGGTTACATTTTCCTACTTTATTTTAGTCGTACCGTCTCAAAATGCATCTTAGTCTTATTTCTCTTTCGATAAATCTTGACAAACATGGTAGAATCAATGTAATGTTATAAGAAAAGGGAGTGAAAATTCACTCACTAATAATTTAAGAGGTGGTACTTGTATGGCTAGAGGGAAGAAAATAAAAAGATTAAAGATCAAAAAAAATGGTTCAATCAAGATAAAACTCATCGCTATACCATTGATTCTAGTACTCTTTGCTATAATGACTATAGGCATCATTTCTTCATATTTTATGAGACTAAGCTTACTTGATGAAATGAAAAAGAAAGGGCTGATTTTGTCTAAAGAATTTATAAACAGGGCAGAAGATAATTCTAAAGCATTAGAAATAATTAACAAATTGATTGATGATAAAATACTCGCAGCAGCTAAGACAGTTATTAGAGATCAAGATCAGCTCAGCAATACATTTCTAAAAAAAATAGCAGATGAATCCGGAGTTCAGCAGATCAACTGGTTTAATTCTGATGGGGTGATTATCTATTCCAACATTGATAAAAATGTTGGCTGGACAACTCCTCAAGGACATTCGATATACTATTTTATGTCTGGTACCAATAATGAATTTATAGACAAGATCAGAAAAGACTCTGAATCTGGTGAGTCATACAAATATGGATATGTTAAAAGCGCTGACGGCAGCTTCGTGCAAATAGGCATTTTAGCTGATGAAATCAATAAATTAACTGAAAACTTCGGTAATCAAAAGCTGGTAGAGGCTATGGCCTCAGACGATGAAATAGAATATGCTGTGCTGATGGATAATAATTTAATGGCTATCGCGCATAGTAATACAAGTGAAATAGGCGCAGTATTCAGCGATGAAGGAAGCAAATCTGCTGCCATTGACGGAATAGCCTATGCCCACGAAGTCTACTACGAATCAAAAGATACTATGGTTTATAATGTTATTTACCCAGCTGTAATAAACGAAGAACATATTGGTGCCGTTTCCATTGGTTATTCCATGGAAAACATTCAGAATGTAATTTCTAAAAATATTCAGTCGATAATTATTTCAGCATCTATAACTTTCATATTACTGGGATTAGTATTGTTTAATACATCTAATTATGCCGTAAAAACAATAAATAAATTAAGAGATCAAATGGCTCTTCTCTCATCCGGAAACTTCTCGCAAAATATATCACAGGATCTGCTAAGTAAAAATGATGAATTTGGACAAATTTCTCAAGCAGTGAACACAATGCAAAATTCTATAAAAAGTATTATTAAAACCATCCGCGATCAATCTAATCAATTAGCTTCTTCATCCAAAAAACTTCATCTTATAACCCAGCAATCTGCTACTGCTGCCAATGAAGTGGCTAAGACCGTCGAAGAAATAGCACGAGGCGTATCAGACCAGGCTAAAGATACAGAGCAGGGATTCTCATCTATTACAGAACTTAGAAATTTAATTGTTGAAAACAAAGCTTATATTGAGTCTTTAAACAATTCAACACAAAAAGTGAATGATCTTAAAAATGAAGGTCTGGAAATTTTAAAAGATCTGGTTCAGAAAACCTATATTAACAGCCAATCATCCCTTGAAGTTCAAAAGGTTATTTTAAACACGAATGAAAGTGTAAACGAAATTTCCAGTGCCAGCGAAATGATCAAAAGCATCGCTGCCCAAACAAATTTACTGGCTCTTAATGCAGCTATAGAAGCAGCAAGAGCAGGAGAAGCGGGAAAAGGCTTTGCCGTTGTCTCAGATGAAATCAGAAAACTGGCAGAAGAATCGAATAAATTTGCAGAACAAATCAATATTGTTATAAAAGAACTAACGGATCAAACATCTGCCGCAGTAAAAACCATGAAAGAACTAGAAAAAGTAGTATCTTCTCAATCTGAAAGCGTACATATGACAAATGATAAATTTATCGGTATTGCCAATGCCCTGGAAGAAATGAAAGAAATCATTCAGAGAGTAAATGATTCCAGTGATAAAATGGCAAATAAACAGCAAACTGTTATCGACATCATACATCATTTAGCAGCAATTTCAGAAGAAAATGCTGCCGGAACCGAAGAAGTTTCTGCTTCAATGGAAGAGCAAACTGCAAGTATAGAAGAGATTAACAATTCAAATAGCGAACTTGCAAAAATTGCTGAAGAATTAAATAATCAGATAGGACAGTTCATCATATAAAAACAAGTCGGTTAAAGAGTAACCGACTTGTTTTTTTGGAATGATTAGTTTGAGCAGTTGCCATAATCACTTGATCAGAAAGCTCTTCCATAAAACAGCAGTTCAAAGCAGATCATATTTTTAATACATATTATCTTCCATGAGCACTGCCATCATTTAATTATGTATGCCTTCAAACTTATTTACCATTTTGACTTCTAAGTTCATCCATCCAAGGTTCATTAAATGCGTCTGATTCTCCCCATCCGGGAATAACTTGTTTTAAAGTATCCATTATTGTATCAGCATTTAAATCTTCTTGTTTAATAAGATGGGCAGCTAAATCATAAGTTTGTGGAGTTTCTTCTCCTTTTAATTTTTTAGCCAAAATTCTCATATTTACCATTCCAATAAGTCTTGGATCTACTGCAGCAGTAGCCTTCCAAACACTATCTTGTTCTGTCATCAAATTAATATCCTGATTTGATATATCAATAGAAATGAGCTTAATGTCTTTGCGATTTGCATCTTGCAATGCTTTATATGCACCTTTAGCCATCTCATCCCAGGAACCCCAAATTGCATCAACACTACCTTCTGGATATTTAGCAAGTATTGCACTAACACGGGTTGATACTTCTCCCTGAACATCGTCCAATGTTGATGGTCCAATAAGTTCAAGAGTCTCTATTTTCCCCTCTGCTTCGTATTGCTTATAAATTTCTTCACGTCGATCCAATGGAGGCACCCCAGGACCATACCATAATTTTATAACTCTGGCAGGCTTGTTTGCTGATCTGGCAACAATTTCATCCAAAGATAATTTTGCCAGGGAATAATCATCTTGTGCTGTAGATGTGATCCCCTCTGGTATTACTCCATCCTTAAACGAAGTATCAAAGGTAACAATCTTTATTCCTCTATTTAAAGCCGGCTGTAACATTTCAGTAGAGTACTCAGCCTTACCATGAGAAATAATAAATCCATCATAATCTTTTTCAATTTGTTGGGCTACAAGTTCCTGGAATTTGGCATCATCCCCATTGGATATGAAAGTATCTACCTGATATCCTAAAGCTTGTCCTTCTGATACAGCTCCATCCAGAAATTGTTTTGTATGGTCGTCTGAAGGCAGATTTCTGATAACGGCTATTTTGATTTTGTCTTCACTGATTTTATGATCCGCTGTTTTTTCTTCTTCTAATGCAGCTGTACTGTCTATGTTGTTTGTAGTTGTAGTGCTTGCCGTGTTTCCACAGCCAATCAAAAGTGATGCTAAAAACGCAATACTGGTCATTATTGAAACAAATTTTCTTTTCATTTTGCATCCCTCCCATAATCTATAAATAATTTATAATAACTACAGGTATACAAGGCTCCCTTTGATACCCATAGTTACTGCCTTCAAAAGAATTAAATCATTGTAAAACCCAAAAATCCTACAACAACTTTTTACATCTTTCCCATCTCATCCATCTCCTTAACTGGTATATGAATTACTTAATATCCAAAATCAGTTAAGTGTCCTATATTGTACCATGACATTTTTGAAATCACAAGTACCATTTTGACGAATTGCTTCGAATATTTATATATGGTTTGCATATAAACAAAATATGTTTTTAATGTTTTTTGTATACTTTATCGATAAAAGGTTATCTCTTTATTCTGTTTTTATCTACTTTTCCAATTTTTAAAACTAACCTTACTAAATAATCTAGTTATTTCGATGTAATATTAGTAATTTCTTACTAAAATTCTAAACTTATATATTAATTGATAAAATTTAACAAATATAACGCAACACTATACAATAAAAACCCATTTGTCAATAATCTTTAATGAGGGATCTGCATGATCAAAGGGAAAGCGAAAAAACGCCTAATGGTTATAGGTGCTGTTTCTTCATATTTTATGAGATTAAGTTTACTTGATGAGATGAAAAAGAAAGGACTTATTTTATCCAAAGAGTTTATAAATAGAACAGAAGAAAGTTTTAAGGCTTTAGACATAATCAATAAGTTGGTTAATCATCAGTTGATCATAACAGCTAAAACGGTTATCAGAAATCAGGATCATCGAAAATCAAGCGGAATCTCCTGTCTTATAAAAAATAAATGGTGAGATTCCTGATACACCCTCTCACCATTTTTATATATTCTTATAAAGACAATAGAACCTTTATGTTAATATTTGAATACATCAATATTTTGAGCCATTTCTTCTGCCAGCTTCGATAAAGCATTGCTTGCATTGGCCACTTCTTCATTAGCAGCAACCTGTTCTTCCATCGGCTGAGAAATTTGCTGTACAGCTGCCGCATTGGCCTGAGATACAGCAGTTAAGTTTTCAATAACTTCGATCATACTGTCTTTTCTTTTTGCCATCTTCTTTGACAATTGATTTAATTCTTCAGTGATACTCTTCATTTTTCCGATAGCTTCTGCAATACCTTCAAATTTATTCTGTGTCATTTCAACACTTTCGGACTGAGTCGATACAATTTGACTGGTCGTTTCCATTCTGTTAACAGCTTGCTCTGTTCGATTCGTCAATCCTTGAATGATATTGGTTATTTCTCCTGCAAACTTGTCTGACTGCTCTGCCAACGCTCTTATTTCTTCTGCTACCACCGCAAAGCCTCTTCCCATCTCTCCTGCCCGGGCCGCTTCAATGGCTGCATTCAACGCAAGTAAATTCGTCTGATCTGCAATATTTTTAATCATTTGGCTGGCATTCGCGATCTTTTCAGCATCTTCATTAGTATTAATGATTAAATCATAGATAGCTTTTACTGCCTTATTAGTTTCTTTATTGCGTTCTACTAATTCTTTAACGATTTTTAATCCTTCATTTTTTAAATCGTTAACTTCTTCTGCAGCTACATTTAAGCTTTTCATTTCTTCCCATTCTTTAGTAATGATCTGTCCCATTTCTTCAATTTGAATTTCTCCCTGCTCTACTTGCTTTGCCTGTTCTGAAACTTCTCTTGCAATAATTTCCATGGATTTTGAAATTTCTTCTGCAGAAGCAGTGGTTTCTGCACTAATCGCTGATAATTCTTCTGAAGACCCAGCCAGTTGCTGAGAAATATTGTCCACATTGGAAATAAAGTTTCTTAAACTGCTAATAACCTTCTGAAATGCCTTAGCTAAGATTCCTATCTCATCTTCTCTTGTTAGTAAATCCTGGGATAGATCTTCTTGAACATTTAATTCAGATACCTTTTTAGCATACTTTGCAATAGAAGCAATCGGATTTGTAATTTTACGAGCTATGACTACAGTAGCAAATATTACAGCCACAATTCCAATGATAGTCATTATAAGAAACACTATGCCCAAACTTGACAAGTCTTCCTTTATAATCTCTGCAATATTTTCCATTGGAACTGCAACAGCGAGAATCCCTATATTTTCTCCCAGAGCATCGTACAAAGGTTCATAAATTGTCAAATACGTTTTTCCCAGTATACTCGATTCTCCCATATATGTTTCTCCGCTTGCTATAGAAGCATATATCTCACTGTCTCTTTCCAATGCAGTACCTTCAAACCTTTTTCCATTATCATCGACTATATTGGTTACAATCCTATAGTAGTCCTCACCATCTTTAGCAAAAATAGTGGCTGCATCTCCTAAATCCACCAGGATTGTATCTACCATCCCATAGTTGCCTTGTAAACCAGTCCCTGCTTTGCCATATAACTTCCCATCTTTTAGGTACAAGTCTCCAAAATGCTGTTTCAGCATTAACTTTGCTGTATAAAGATCACTTTCAAGCTTCGTATCTAAGACAACCTGCTCTATAGCTTTCCCCGCCTGATGGTACCCAAATACACTGATAAGGATACTGACTATAATAAATAAAGAACCAAAATAAATCGTTAATTTCCCTCTTGTGCTCTTCATAATATGTCCTCCTGCAATAGATCAATATACGCTTTTATATATAACTTATACTATATCAAGAACTTTGTCAATAAATAAACAAAGTAAATATTTTTTGTCGATTAATCGGAGAAAGGAAAAAATTTTACTGTTATTGTCGAATTGCCTTTAATTCTTTCTCTATTTGAGATTTCAAATTAGCCGGTGGATTCCACAAAGAATCATATCTAAACAATACGAATCCTCCATAATGGCTTTGCAGTCTGCCATCCCGGATCATCCTTTGAAGCATATCTGTGGTCCCGATCCATTCTGTTTTGCCATTTCCAGCCCAAGTATCTTCGTTTCCTAATTTATATGCTGCCAGGCCTATGTATAGCTTAATATTTTCATTTTTAATCAAACCATTCCACTGTTTTAGCAGTTTCTCATATGGCTGTGTGGAATGATTGTAGCCAAAATAGATTTGAGGACAAATATAATCGATATATCCTGAACTTGACAGCCATTTTTCAACATCTATATACTGCTCATTATAGTTTTTCTCTATAATCCCTTGAGGGCTTATGCCAAAACGTACAGATGGATTGTAAGATTTAATTGAACTATAAACATCTCTAATCAGTTGGTTGACATTTTCTCTTCTCCAGTCTGCCTGGCTTAAACTTCCTCCGTTTTCTACATATTTTTGATAATATATACGATCAAAGTCTAAATTGGTTGTAGGATAAAAGTAATCATCAAAGTGAATTCCGTCTACATCATAGTTTTTCACAATCTCCATAACGCCCTTTGTGATTAATTCCTGAACGTCCTTGCTGGCAGGGTTATAATAAATGCCGCTGCTTAATTCGATAACTCTGTTACTGCCATCATTAAGCCATGTTAATGCTTGATTCTGATCACTTAAAGTTTTCTTTGAACCTGCTCTTATACGATAAGGATTAATCCACGCTTCAAATTTAAGACCTTTATTATGGGCTTCCTCCAGCATAATTTCTAAAGGATCAAAACCAGGACTGATCCCTTCTGTTCCTGTTATAATATAAGACCATGGAAAATAATTTGAAGGATAAAGAGCATCTCCAAAGGGTCTTACCTGAACAATGACTGTGTTCAAAGTAGCATCTGCTATATTTTTATACATACTTCTTATAGAATTTCTGAATTCTTCTTTACTTTTATTAGGAAGCACTTTCTGTAAATCCAGATAAGAAATCCAGACAGCCCTTACTTCTCCATCCTGGAAAACCACCTTTTCATCCTGTGGCATAACATCCTCTGTCTGTGAAAGGAGATCTTTTATTTTATCATCACTAAAATAACCTTCAGCCAGCAAAAAGCTTGTTAAAAAACTATCTATCTTGCAAGCTTTTTCAACTTTGACAGGAGAAATAACTTTGTCTTCTATCAAAGCAAGGATTAAGCTTTTGTCTTGATTTTTCATTTCTTCAAAAAGGCTCTTATAGGATAGCATGGCCATGTAATCCCTTAAAATGCCTCCATTGCCCATGGAATTTAAAACATATAATTCAGTATCATCCAACATACCAATTTCATAGGCGAAATCTAATGCTTTGCGGTAATCAAAATCTCCTGCCTCATCTTTATAACCTAAAGCCCTTAAAAGCATTGTAGTATACTGAATAGGAGTAATTTCCTCCTTTGACCCATATAAAGTACTGCTAATCCCATTGGTTAAGCCCCTTTGATATAAGTAAGCTATATGTGGGCTTGCCCACTGAGGAACATCCACAAAAGGGTGTAAATTCTTATCCGCTTCCTTAAGGGCAAGATCTTCTGCTCCTAATAATCTCACCAGCATTACTCCTGCTTCTGCACGATTAGACTTTCTGCTTAATTCAAATCCCTGATCTGTTCCCTGAAACAGTCCTAATTCCTTTAACGTTTCAGCATAATGGATATATATACCGCTTTCAGCGCCATGAGTTAAAGAAACACTTGAAAAAGTTATAGTTAAAATTAAAGTAAACATTAAGATATTCTTTAAATATCTGTACATTGCTTCATGCATTCTTTTTCCTCCTTATTGATTAAACTGGGCTCGTTTGCTTTTTCATACAAATCAATTTTCCTATCCCTAAAAAAAATGATGGACATAAAAGATAATTACCTTTTACTCCCATCATCTTTCAAAGCAATTATAACACAGGTTATACTTATCCACAAGAACGAAAGAATACGTTATTTAGTAACTTCCACAATCGTTTTAAACAAATCACCATCAGTTTCTATGTCAAATCTTCCCTCATGGCTGTCCACAATGGATTTTGCAATCGCCAGGCCAAGACCTGACCCTTCGGTACTTCTTGATTCGTCTCCTCTTTTAAAGCGTTCAAGAAGTTCATCTATATTCTCCGGCAATTCGTACTTGGAAATATTTTTAAAAGTAATAACAACGCTATAATCTCTTTCAGTAATTGTAATATAAACTCTCGTATTTTCCAAAGTATATTTTACAATATTACTGATAATATTATCAAATACTCTCCACATCTTGCGTCCGTCAACCCAGGCAAATATATGAGGACTGTCAAAAGTGATCTTAAAATCCAAGTTGGCTGCCTGTATTTTTTCATCATATTCTGCCAAAGCTTGTTTAAGCAATTGAACAATATCCACTTTTTCTTTAGATAATTCAATATTGCCACTGGCCATTTTAGAGACTTCAAATAAATCATCTATTAATACTTTGAGCCTTTTTGATTTTTTGTCTATAATCTCTATATATTTTTCCCTTTCTTCTTCACTAAGTTGTTTGTCTTTAAGAAGTTCCGTATAGTTGATTATAGAAGTAAGAGGGGTTCTAAGATCATGACTGACATTGGTAATAAGTTCTGTTTTTAATCTTTCACTTTTTACCTGTACCTTCTGTGAAGTATCTATTCCTTCTTTCAGGCGGTCCAAGTTTTCTGCCAGTTTTCCCAGAAGTCCTTTCTTGCTTCTTATGATTTGGCCATTTGCATTTCCTGCCAATATATCTTCTGAATACTTAAGCAATCGGTTAAAATATGCCACCTTGCTAAAAATATAAATCAGTACGCAGACACTAATGATTAAACCAAAGGGGAAAAGGGCGAGTATATCACTCATTCCTAGCTCTCCTAAAGCTATTCCTGTTCCTATCCCTAAGAATGAAACAATTCCCAGTATAAGCAATATTTTAATTACACCACTTTTAAATAAAAAACTGCCCTCAAGAGATTTCTTAACGTTTACGATAAAACTCTTCTCCCATTCAGTTTTTATATGCTGAAGTGATTTAAAAACAGGCAGTAAAAATATAATCTGAATGATCAGTACAGTGAGCGCCACTGTATATACAGCAAAATCTGAAATATCCAAATAATAGTAGGGATAGTATTCTATGTACGTATAATGTGTGTTAATGAATAAAAGATTTAAAAGCAGAACACATATCCTCAGATCAATAGGATACCTGGAATAAATTTTTTTAAGAGGTTGTAAAATTTCGGAACACTCCGAAGCATATTTTTTCAAATAATAATAGCCAAGAACAATACTTGAAATCAGTGCAGTAATTCCAGTACCGAGTAATATGAGATAATTTGTCATTTCGTCCTGATAATCATACATATTTTCAACAATTAAACTGTGTTTCTTATCACTTTTGGGAATAGCGATGAATCCTGTTAAATCCTTTGTTATAAAAAAGCGATTAATAGACGTAAAGACATCATTTCCTTTGGTATGATAAGGAAATGTACAGACAAAAAAACTGGATTGCTGGATGGAGTCAAAATCTTCGTAGTTCTCCAGGTTCGTATAAATATTCCCTTTACGATCTTTTATATAATAATTAATATAACTTTGCTCATATTCAAACCTTTGCCTGTCAGTTACGATATTATACTCTTCAGTCACTTCTGTGGTATAAGTATACTCTTCATCTGTTTCTTCATCATATATTTCTGCAACAAACTCTTCATTTGTTTCTACGGGCACATTTTGCACATAAGATTCTCCAGGGCCCATATAAAATTGCTCAAATAAATATATAAAATCTTCCAATTCATCTGCAAACTCTCTGGTATTGAAATAACTGCCTTTTAAGTAATAACTGGCTTTATTCGCTAAAAAATCAGTGGTCCTAAAACCAAAGGAAAACAAAGCCAAAATAGTTAATGCATAAGCTATGATTCTGATTTTACTTTTCAATTTTATATCCAATTCCCCACACCACCTTTAAATATCTTGGTTCTTTCGGATTAATTTCAATTTTTTCCCTGATTCTTCTTATATGTACGGCTACGGTGTTTTCCGGATTATAACTGGGCTCATTCCATACTTTTTCGTAAATTTCATCTATCGAATATACTTTAGGAGCATTGAGCATAAGAAGTTCCAGTATTTTATATTCTGTAGAAGTAAGCCTTACAGGTTCCCCATTAGCAATGACTTCTTTAGTGTCCTGATTTAAAATCAACCCGTTGATGTCGATCACTCTTTTCATTCCTTGATAAACTCCCAATTTCATATATCTTCTCAGCTGAGATTTCACTCGGGCAATCAATTCAATAGGATTAAAGGGTTTAGTAACATAATCATCAGCCCCTATCTGAAGACCGAGCACCTTATCCGTATCTTCACTCTTGGCCGTCAACATAATAATGGGTATATTCATCTCTTCTCTTATTTTAAATGTTGTATTAATTCCGTCCTGTCTTGGCATCATAATGTCCATAAGAACTAAATGTACTTCTTTTTCTTTCAAAATTTCCATTGCTTCAATACCGTCTTTTGCATGTAGTACGGTAATCCCTTCATTTCTTAAGTAAATCTCGATGGCATCTCTTATTTCTTTTTCATCATCAACCACTAGAACTGTATACTGATCCATATTACACCCTTCCTTCACACAAGTTAAAAAGATTATATCACACCTCTCAAAATTTAAGTTTTACTTTATTATAAAGTCCAATATTTAAATTCTGCCGGATATAATTCTTAAATTTTTCTTAAGATAAAAAAACACCCCTTAAGGGGTGACCAATTTATAAATTGCTTCTGCCATATTATTTAATGGTATTTGCTTTTCAACTGCTCCGATATTAAATGCCACTTTAGGCATACCATAAACCACACAGGATTTCTCATCCTGTCCCAAAGTCATACTGCCTTTCTTCTTCATAGCAAGGAGTCCTTTTGCTCCATCATATCCCATTCCAGTCAGAATAATTCCCAGTGCCTGATCGCCCAGATGGTCGGCAACAGAATGGAACAATACATCTACAGAAGGGCAATGGCCATTGACCTTCTCTCCTTTGAAACATTCAATAACAAATTGAGTACCTGCTTTTTTTATCTTCATATGAAGCCCACCTGGAGCAATGAATGCTTTCCCCGGTAATACGATATCCCCAGTCTCTGCTTCTTTAACCTCTAATAGACAAGCACTATTTAATCTTTCCGCATACATTTTGGTAAATACCGGAGGCATATGCTGTACGATCACTATGCCAGGCATAGTGGGGGGAAGCTTAGTTAAAATATTGTATAAAGCTTCTGTCCCTCCTGTAGAAGCACCTATGGCAATCATTTTTATATCTCGTTTCTGCCTGGTTTGAGATGTAATTACAGCACCGCTTTCCAAAGAAGCATTTTTATTTAATATTTTTGCCGTAGAGGCAATCTTTATTTTTAAAATAAGCTCATTGATAAACTGTTCTCTTGCCTTGGGGTCTACGCCCTGGGGTTTGGATACAAAATCTACCGCCCCGGCATTTAAGGCATTAAATACATTTTCACTGACAGAACTTACAACCACTGTAGGAATAGGATATTGAGGCATAAGCTTTTTTAAAAATTCAATTCCATTCATCCTTGGCATTTCCACATCCAACGTCATGACATGAGGATGGTACTGTAAAATCTTATCTCTTGCCTCATAAGGGTTAGATGCCGTGGCAACGACTTCTATCCCTTTATCCTCTGAAAGCCTTTTTGCAAGCATTTGTCTAAATACAATAGAATCATCTACAATAAGCACCTTTAGTTTTCTTTGATTAATCAAAACAATCTATTCCTTTCTATAAAGAGCAGGCATAACATATTTATATCCTGTTTCATTGCGATTTATGGATTCTGAATGACCAATAAACAAGTACCCCCCAGGTTCCGTAATTTCATAAAACTTATTGATAAGTTTCCTTTTTGTTTCAGCATCAAAATAGATCATAACATTTCGACAAAAAATCACATGAAATTTTTTTCGGAATGGAAACTCCGCACTGTTTAAGTTAAATCTCCTAAAAATTACTTCTTTTTTTATTTCGTCGGAAATCGCATACTCTTTGTCATTAAGGCGGTTAAAATAATTGAGCTGCCAATGTTTGGGCAGAACAGAAATGCTCTCCTTGGAATATACCCCCCGTATAGCTTTTTCCAAAGCTTTAGTAGATATATCCGTTGCCAGTATTCTGGTATCCCAGAAACCTTTATTCGCCCCAAAATAATCCGCCATAATCATTGCCAATGTATAAGGTTCCTCTCCGCTGGAACACCCTGCACTCCATATTCTTAGATCTTTCTTGGATGCTTCAACAGAAGCCAGATAAGGCAATATTTTATCTTTAAAATACATAAAGTGTTCAGATTCCCGCATAAAGAAAGTATGATTTGTTGTAAGTTTATTAATTAAAGTCTTTACAGCCTCTCCTGTTTTATCTGCCTGAATATAATCAAAGTAGCTGGAAAAACTATCAAAATTGCCCTGTGAAATAATATTTTGAAGCCTTCCTATAACAAGACTCTTTTTTTCTGGCTTAAAATTGATGCCATAGTATTTTTTCATATACTCAGCAAGCTTTTTAAATTCTTTTTCTGTAATGTTCAGCATTGGCTTCACCTTTCATATTATATCAAAAAGCAGAGAACTTGTAGAGTTCTCTGTTTTATATAAAGAGATTAATATTTACCAAATTCCTTATCATCTAAATCTATTCTTATTTGTGGCATCATAGTTTCATTATATTCGCCCTTAGGGGACAAAAAATTACTTCTGTTTTCCATAGTCCTTAGCATTTTCAGCATTTCAGAATTGAGCGAACCAGAATTGCTTTTTAGATTATTCCTTTTTAGTTTAAACTGATTAACAAGATCCTTAAGAAGCTCTGCCTGACTGGATAATTCTTCGCTGGCAGCAGCACTTTCTTCGGAAGTGGTAGAGTTGTTTTGAACCACCTGGGATACCTGATTAATTGCCTGACTAATCTGTGCAATCCCTGAAGCTTGCTCATTAGAAGCTATAGCAATTTCTCTTACTAAATCTGCAGCCTTTGCAACCTCTTCTACGATTTGATTTAAGGCTGTTGCTGTAAAATTGGCTATTGTTGTTCCATCATTTACTTTCTTGATGGATTCTTCAATCATTGCTGTGGTTTCTTTCGCTGCATCCGCTGAACGGGCTGCTAAGTTTCTTACTTCTTCTGCCACTACAGCGAATCCTTTTCCGTGCTGTCCTGCTCTGGCTGCTTCAACAGCTGCATTTAATGCAAGGATATTGGTTTGGAATGCAATATCGTCTATCACCTTTATAATCTTTGAAATATTATTGGAAGACTCATTAATTTCTGTCATGGCTGAAAGCATATCTTTCATCTGCTGTTTGCCTTCAGCCGCCCTGTTTTTAGCAATTGTCGCAAGCTCATTGGCTTGATTCGCGTTCTCTGCATTCTCCTGCGTTTGAGTGGCAATTTCTTCAATAGAAGAAGTAATCTCTTCGATTGAACTTGCCTGTTCTGTTGAACCCTGAGACAAGGCCTGGCTGGCTGCTGCTACCTGTTTTGATGCGGAAGCTACCTGTTCCGAGGCCGAATTAATATTACTCAATACTTCATTATTCTTTTCGATCATTTCTGAGAGTTTTCTTCCTAAAAGGTCATTCTCTGATCTTACTTTAACCTCTACGGTTAAATCGCCATTGGCAATCTTTTCAACTGCCAGTGCCTGTTCTCTTATATTGGCAATCATTTTGCCAAAAGATTGCATAAGCCTTCCGATTTCATCCTTCCTGTCTCCATGAATATCCACATTCACATCACCCAGTGCAAGTTGATCGGCTGCATTCATGAGCTGGATTACAGGATGGCTGATACTTCTGGAGATAAAAAATCCAAGAAACACTGCCATAAGAAGACCCACAAGAATAATTATAAGCATAACTACAGTGGATACTGATGCAGTCCTACTGTTTGTCTCTGCAGCCTGTCTGGCCAAATCAATTTTTAATTGCAGCAACCGTTCAATAGAGTCTTGTACTGCTGTTGCGATGGGAGCGCCGTCGGTATATAAACTTTTGAAAGCTACATCTTCCTGCCCTAGCTTAATATAATTATCTATTTTACTTTTATATTCTTCGTAATCATAAATACTGTTTTTCAACTGTTCAAAAGCAACTCTTACTTCATCGCTATTAATTTTTTCTTCAAAATTAGCAAAAAGTTCATTAATCTCGTAAGTTAATTCATCATATTCCTTCCACTTGTCCTCCCTAAAGGAGGCATCGGTATTGATAATTAAATCTCTTAATATTACCCGCTTTAATTGATAATCCTGCATAATTCTTGTCAAATCATCCAGCGCATCGGTATGATATTCATACAATTCTGCATCCAAATCGGCAATCTTCTGTATATCTAAAACCCCTATACCCCCAATAATGCCTGCGATAAAAGCAACAAGTAAGAAAGATAAAATCAATTTTTTACCAATATTCATATTATGGAACCATTTCATGCCGCATCATCCCCTTGAATAATTTATCGATCATTTTCTAAAATGTTTGTGAAAGATCTTCAATTTCGTCTTCATTGAGCAATTTTTGACAATCAAGAATAAGTTTTACGTTTTGATCAATTTTTCCAATAGCTTTGATATATTTATTCTGGCTACCTCGATTCACTTGTGGCGGAGATACAATGTTTCCTTCATCTATGGATAGTACTTCCGACACTGTATCTACTATAAGACCAATGGATATTTCACCGATATCTATCACGATAATGCAAGTTCTGTCGTCGTATTCTCTTGGTTCTTTCTTAAATCGAAGCCTGATGTCCATTACAGGGATAATTTTACCTCGTAAATTAATTATACCTTTTATGTATTCAGGCAGCTCCGGTACTTCTGTAATGGTCTGCATACCAATGATTTCTGTAACATATCGGACTTCGATTGCATACTCCTCTGCTCCAATCGAAAAAGTTAAAAATTTACCCTTTTGAGTATCTTCTTCTACCATCAAACTATCCATTTCTTCTCCCATGGCTTAGGCCCCCTCATTGTCCCATTATTGAATTTGCAAAACCGGTTATATCAAAAATCAGGCTGACACTTACATCTCACCGCAATGTGCATCCTCCATCTTCTTTAACCTCTTTAGAACGCTCGAAGCCCAAAATTATCTGATATTGTATTTGGTAGAAGAATATAATGGCGCTTTGTAAAAATGATTAAGAGGCAGCCCCTTAAGTTCCGGATGCTGGGTTTAATACCTGAGATATAACCAGTTCTCCTGCAATATCCATAAACACTACAGTTTTGATCCGTTGACACTTATTAAACTAAATAAACAGCGGCATTTTTTTCATACCTTTCAGCTATATGCTGATCTTTTGCACATTTCTTTTGGTCCAAATTGATCGTTTGATTGTGCTGTATGGCTCCAGATTGAGTCTTTCAAGGAATATGATGCCTGACAAAAATAAACGAAACTCTTTAAGACTTTTATCTGATTTAAAATATGCCATAAAATATGCCATAAAGCTTTCATTTGTGACTATTTTTGTGTTTTTCTTCAGACAATTCTTTTATAATATGCATTATGCCAAAGGCAATCTCACTTAATTTATGGGCAACTTCAAAAACCCTGATACTTTCATCCCTTAAGCTGCTTCAAAAAAAGATTGATGCCATTTTGGCATATTGTAATCTTCTTATGCCGACTGGAAACAGATATTAAAATTTACTTAATGCTTTGACCACTGTTTCTTCTTTGAAAGGTTTTACTATAAAACCCTTAGCTCCCAGCATAATCGCTTCTTTTACAAAACTCTCCTGACCTAAAGCAGTAATCATAACAACATTTGCGTTTTTATCATACTCTTTTATTTGTCTTAAGGATTCTATCCCATCCATTTCAGGCATTGTAATATCCATCGTTACAATATCCGGTTTAAGTACTTTATACTTGTCTATTGCTTCGTATCCATTACCTGCTTCACCTATAACTTCAAATCCATTATTTTCAAGCATAAGCTTTAAACTGCTTCTTATAAACATTGCGTCATCTACAATCAATATTTTTTTCATATATACACCCTTTCATCCTATAATTTAATTTCAAATTTTATTATTATAACTTAGTCAATAAGTTTTAATTCCTTCATGGCACTTATAATATTTTCAATTTCAATAGGCTTAGTTATATACACTTCATATTCTTTCTTAGAATCATCAACCTTAACTTCTGTTTCGCTGAGTGCACTGATCATAATCACTTTGCACCTCTTGGAATCTTGAATTTTCTTTCTTCTTTCTATTTCTCTGATTGTATTTAATGCCTTTAGTCCATCAATCTTTGGCATCATAATATCAAGGCATAATAAATCATAAGGGTTTCCTGAATCATGTGCGATGGCAAAAGCCTCAACAGTTTCTATTCCATCCACTGTCATATCACATTCTCCATATTTAGAAAGAAACTTAAACAGATATTTTCTGCTGACAAAATCGTCTTCTGCAATTAATATTCTCATTATCATCCCCCATTTTTAATCTGGTTTTTACTAAATCAGCTGGTTTCCAGCACTTTTCTTATCGTTGTAAGAACACTGTCTTTTAGCTGACAAGTATAACCTGTAATTTTCCAACGGAACGTGGTAGCCAGCATAATTCCTTTAATAATATCCGTCAATTCCTGGGCTGTATAATAATGGCCAATTTCTCCTCTTTCCTGACCAATTTCTATAACTTGAGTAATAAACCGCAAACGATTAGTAAAAATCTCTGTGATCATTTGGCGGGTGTGATCATAATGCGTTAATACTTCGTAATTTAAAATAATGGATGCAAGAGCAGGATAGGTCTCGTATAATTCAACAAATGACTTGATATATTCAATAATCTTGTCTTTACAAGAAATATCTTTTTTTATAACCGTATTGGCAATCATTGAATCAAATTGAGAAAAATATTCAAGAACTGCAACCAGAACATCATCCAGCTTGTCAAAGTGCTTATATAAAAGCGATTCAGATATTCCTTGTTTTTCTGCGATTTTTTTGGTAGATAAACCCTGTATCCCGTTTTCACTGATAATATCAATTGCAGCTAAAATAATACTGTCTCTTCTTGTTGGAAATCCTTTTAACATTCGATCCCTCCTGAGAGTGAATTTTCACTCACCTTTAATTCCATTATATACCTAGTATTTCACTTGTCAATGAGTATTCTAAAAATCATGTAGAAATTCAAAGGAAATAAGGAGAAAATTGCAAAAAGCAGCCAAGGCAAGAAACCTTGGCTGCTTTTTATCTTCAAATTATATTTAAGCTTTTCTTATAAATGGTGTAAATATCTTCTTTGGAAACTTTACCCGGATGATTTTTTAATTTTGCTTCATTACTGATCATACCTTCTGCATATTCAAAAATTTCATTTTCCGTAACTGTTTCCTTTTCTCCTAACAACACGTCTAAGTATTCTCCCAAATCTTCCAGACTGTTAAGTCTTAAGCAGGTGAGGATTTTTTGTACCTTTTGCTTGTCCGGATGAATATCTAAGTACGCTTTCATAAGAAGGCCGTTCGCTCTTCCATGGGCTACATTATGAAAGTATGTAAGGGCATAACCCATGCCATGGGGAAGAGAAGTTCCACTCTGAGCAATAACTATGCCAGCAATTGTAGAAACCAGCAATAATTTTTCTCTGAGTTCATAAGTAAAATCCTTATTTCTTAAAGCTTCCATACATTCTGAGAAAATGAGCAGACCTTTTTCCGCCCAAATATCACTAAGGAGATTTGCCTTCACTGTCAGATAACCTTCAACAAGATGAGACAAAGCATCCACTGCCGTATTGATTGTAATGGTTTCTGGCATATCCATCATATACTTTGCATCTAAAAATGCAACATCAAAGAATACTTTATGGGCGAAATTGCGTTTTGTCTTTGCCTTATGGTCAGTTAATATGGCATAAGGTGTTGTTTCAGAGCCTGTTCCTGCAGTAGTAGGCACTGCAAGAAGTGGAATAATACTCATAGGATTTGAAGCAAAAAGGTCTTCTATAGTACCGTCTTCATTGGCAACAAGAAGATCTATGGCTTTTGCAGCATCAAGAGGAGAACCTCCCCCTACAGCAATGATAAAATCTGCCTTTTCTTTTCTTCCAAACTCTGCGCCCTTTTGAACAGTTTCCATAGAAGGATTTTCTTCTATTTCATCAAAAATACAGTACTTTATTCCATTTTGATCAAGGGCAACAATAACATCCTGTAAAGAGCCATTTTTCTTGGCAGAACTCCTGCCTGTTACAATCAACGCTTTCTGACCATAATTCTTAAACAGATGTGCATGAGTGGATATAACGTCTTTTCCAAATAAAATCTGCGTAGGCATTACATATTCAAAAGATTCCATAGGAGCATCCCCTTTTCATCGTAATGATTACTACTTACTTTCTCCATATATATTATATTACTATATATAAGAAAAGTCTAATGGAATGCTCCTATGGTATAAATGTTTAATATTTAGTTTTTTCCACATCCATCGGAATGGGAGCACCCTGAACAACCTGAACAGCCTCCATCTCCCGTTTTATATCGTTTAAACATTCTGTAACCAACCCAAGCAAAACAAGCGAATATAAGAGAGCCAATGATCCATGTTGCCAATGAAAACACCTCCTAGGCACCAATTTCTTTGGTGCGATAATGTCTATCTGCTTCTTTATACGGCCTAAATAATAAATAAACGAGTGCTGCGGTAAGTAAGAGAGCTATCATGGTTCCGATGCCAAATCCATGTCCTGTAAATGCCATACCTAATTGATAAATGATCAAAGAAATAACGTAAGCGAATCCTGTTTGATATCCTACTGCAATCAATGTCCATTTTGCATTGCCCATTTCTCTTCTGATCGCGCCAATAGCAGCAAAACATGGCGCACACAATAGATTGAAAACTAAGAATGAATAAGCAGAAATCGTGGTGAAAGAAGCCTGAAGATTGCCCCATATTTCTGCGCCATCTTCTGCAACTTCTGCAAACCCATACAAAATTCCAAAAGTACCAACGACATTTTCTTTTGCAATTAGTCCTGTAATCGTTGCAACCGCTGATTGCCAATCTCCCCAGCCAAGCGGTGTAAACAAAGGTGCAAGAATATTGCCAATTGAAGCCAGTATAGAATCTGGAGTATCTACCATTTCCATAGACCAGCTAAATGAGCTTAAAAACCATACAAGGCCAGAAGCAAGGAAAATAATTGTCCCCGCTTTTTGGATGAAGGATTTCGCTCTGTCCCACATATGAAGCAACACATTTTTAAGTCCCGGAACATGGTATGGCGGCAGTTCCATTACAAAGGGGGCAGGATCTCCTGCAAAACTTTTTGTTTTCTTTAGTATAATTCCCGAAGCAATGATTGCAGCCATTCCCACGAAATATGCAGACGGAGCAACCCAGGCGGAGTCTGGGAATAAAGCCCCTGCAATCAATGCAATGATTGGGAGTTTCGCTGAGCAAGGAATAAATGTGGTTGTTATAATGGTCATTTTACGATCTTGTTCATTTTCAATAGTACGGGATGCCATAATCCCAGGAACCCCACAGCCTGTTCCAATAAGAATTGGAATAAAGGACTTACCGGAAAGACCAAATTTGCGGAAAACCCTATCCATAATAAATGCAATACGAGCCATGTATCCGCAGTCTTCCAGAATCGCCAGAAAGAAGAACAGTACCAGCATCTGCGGTAAGAATCCAAGTACAGCTCCTACACCGCCAATAACGCCGTCAAGGATCAAAGATGTAAGCCAATCCGCTGTTCCGACAGATGTTAAGAAGCTTTCCACTGCAGGGGGTATAATTTCTCCAAACAATACGTCATTTACCCAGTCCGTAGCCCATCCTCCTACAGTTGTTATGGACAAATAATACACTAAAAACATTACTGTTGCAAAGATAGGCAAAGCCAAAAATCTGTTTGTTACAATCGTATCGATTTTATCTGAGGTGGTCATCTTTGAAGTGTTTTTCTTCTGTACACATTCTTTAACAATGCCACTGATATAATTGTAGCGTTCATTGGTAATAATACTTTCGCTGTCATCATCCAATTCATTCTCTATTTGCTCAATTAATTTTTCAATTTGATCTTGTCTTTCTTGCGGCAAATTGATTTGCTCCATTACTTTTTGATCCCGTTCAAAGAGCTTTATGGCAAACCAACGAAGATTATCCTGTCCCACAACATCTTTTATAAGATCTGCAATGGCAGAAAGAACTTTTTCCACTTCTTCAAAAAACATATGAGAGGGTCTAGCTTTTACTTTCTTTTGAGCTAATACTACTGCTTTCTCGGCTGCCTCTTTACAACCTTCTCCCTTAAGTGCAGAAGTTTCAATGATTTCACAGCCTATATACTTGCTCAGTTTATGTACGTCGATCGTGTCTCCGTTCTTCCTCAGCACATCGGTCATATTAAGGGCCATAACCATCGGTATGCCAATTTCCATAAGTTGTGTTGTAAGATAAAGATTCCTTTCAATATTCGTGCTGTCAACAATATTAATAATTACATCTGGCTTCTCTTCAATAAGATAATTCCTTGTGACAACCTCTTCCAGGGTATAAGGTGAAAGAGAATAAATACCGGGTAAGTCAATGATTTCTGTATCTTTATGTCCTTTTAACTTACCCGCCTTCTTTTCCACTGTTACACCAGGCCAGTTCCCCACATACTGTGAACTTCCCGTTAAATGGTTAAACATAGTTGTCTTACCACTGTTGGGATTACCAGCAAGCGCAATTTTAATTCCCATGATTAATTCCTCCTATAAAAGTGTAATACTACTGAACTTCTATCATTTCAGCATCCGCTTTCCGTATGCTTAATTCATAATTGCGCACATTCACTTCAATAGGATCACCCAAGGGAGCAACTTTTCTGACAAAAATGTCAGTCCCTTTTGTAATGCCCATATCCATAATTCTTCTCTTAACCGGTCCTGATCCATGGAGTTTTACAACGGTAACTGTTTCTCCGCATTTTACAGCTTTTAATGTTCTCATGGTATTCCTCCTAAACGTAGATTCTGTTGACGAGTCTTTTATCCAGTGCTACCCGTGTTTCTTTAATATTGATAATCATATTCCCGCCATTTTCTGAAACAACTGTCACCTTTTCCCCTTCAACAAACCCAAGAGTAGCTAAAAACTTACGAATCTGATCTTTGCCTGTAATTTTCTTTATATAATTGACCTCTCCAGGTTTAGCCATCGTCAGCAGCATGATCATCCCTCCCACAGATCATTAAATTTTTCACATTTTGAAATTGATTATCATTACTATCAGTAATCTTATCATAATTTTTCCAGTGCGTCAATAATGAAATTCATTATCAAAAGCAAAAGCGTTTCGCTTGTGAAGCTCTCGCACTGCGCTCGGTCGGCAAAGCCGGCAAAATACATTACACGCGAGTGCGCATCTCACCCGGAGAGCTTTTTATTACATAGGAAATTCGAAAAATTTCCTATGTAATAAAAAAATCAATAGGAACGGTCCTGTTTAAAAGAACCGTTCCTATTGATTAACTGAAATATTCCACTCCTGACTGGAAGATTTTTTGATCTTTTGCTCCAGGAATATTTTTTGCCACATTGGTGCCTATTCTTTCGGAGTGTCCCATTTTACCAAGGATTCTTCCATCGGGACTGGTGATCCCTTCTATGGCATTCATTGAACCATTGGGATTAAATGCGATATCGTAAGTTGGATTGCCATCTAAATCTACATACTGAGTTGCCACTTGTCCATTGTCAAAAAGTTGACGCATCATTTCCTCCGATGCAACAAATCTTCCTTCCCCATGGGATACGGCGATTTGATGAAGGTCTCCTGCTTCTACATTGGCAAACCAAGGGGATTTGGTGGATGTGATTTTAGTCGTAACCATATTGGATACATGGCGTCCAAGAGTATTAAAAGTAAGGGTCGGACAATCGCAATCTATATCTCGTATTTCTCCGTAGGGAAGTAATCCTAATTTCATAAGGGCTTGAAAACCGTTACAAATGCCAAGCATCAAACCGTCCCTATTGCTTAGCAGATTCATTACGGCTTCTTTTATTCGTGGATTTCTAAATACTGTAGCTATGAATTTTCCGCTTCCTTCCGGTTCGTCACCGGCACTAAATCCTCCAGGAATCATTATAATTTGAGCA
This sequence comes from Defluviitalea raffinosedens, assembly GCF_016908775.1. Classification (NCBI taxonomy): domain Bacteria; kingdom Bacillati; phylum Bacillota; class Clostridia; order Lachnospirales; family Defluviitaleaceae; genus Defluviitalea; species Defluviitalea raffinosedens. Next base: position 23,817 of record NZ_JAFBEP010000005.1, read on the forward strand.
TTATTGATTGCTTTTACCATTTGATCGATGGATTCTTCAATATGAGAAGGCACTAAATTCTTAAATACTGATATATTAACGATGCCTCCTGCTTCTTCAAAAGCTCTTTGAGTATCATCCTCGCAATTGGTTCCAGGGAATACTGGGATAAAAATTCGTGGTTTTGCTATTTTAATCCTAGATTTATGAGGATTTCTTTCCGTATAAATTTTATGGATTGGTTTTTCTTTTATTTCTTTTACTTTCGTAGGGAATACCTTTTCTAAGGGTGCTTCCCAAGCTTTTAGAAGTTCTTCAAGAGGAATTTCAATATTGTTTACACAAATAGATGGACTGTTTTGAGTTTCTCCTAACAAGATGTAACGAATATCTTTAAATAAAGCAATATCTTTTTCCTCGATTTCGAGCACCAATGAACCATAATTAGGCGCAAACAGGTCTTTCGGATGGATTTCCTTTGTAAATCTCATTCCTATTTTGTTTCCGAAGCTCATTTTGCTGATGGCTTCTGCGATTCCTCCCAATTTTACCGTATGGGCAGATAAGATTTTTCCTTCTTGAATAAGCTTTGTTATTGTAGAATAATTTCTGTCTAATTCTTCAAAGTCAGGGAGTTCAAATTCATCTCTTTTAAGAGGAACATAAATAACTACACTTCCTGACCTTTTAAATTCAGGAGAAATAACCTTGTCTACATTGACCATATCTACCGCAAAAGCTGTAAGAGTAGGAGGAACGTCTAAGTCCTTAAAGGTCCCTGACATGCTGTCTTTTCCTCCAATAGCCGCTGTACCTAGTTTCTTTTGCACATAATATGCTCCCAATAGAGAAGCTAAAGGTTTACCCCATCTTTTTGGATCTTTCCCTAATCGTTCAAAGTATTCTTGGAGGGTTAAGCGAATGTTCTTATAATCTCCCCCTACTGCTACAACCTTTGCCACAGCTTCTACGATGGCATATACTGCTCCATGAAAAGGACTCCATTTGGATAATCTAGGGTTATAGCCATGGCTCATAATGGTTCCGCTTTTTGTTTCACCATTGAATACAGGAATTTTTCCAACCATACATTCCGCAGGAGTTAACTGATATTTGCCCCCAAAAGGCATAAGAACCGTTCCTGTACCAATGGTACTGTCAAAGCGTTCCACTAACCCTTTTTGACTGCATACATTTAAGTCTTTCAGATTGGTGATCCAAGCATCTTTAAGATCTTCAAGTTTATCTTTAATATCTTCTTTAATTACACTAAAGTAATTTTTATTTTCTTCTGGAGCTGTGATAAACCCATCGGCTCTTTGAGTAGCACCATTGGTATTTAAAAATTCTCTGCTGATATCTACAATTACTTTGTCATTCCAGAACATTTTCAATCTATTGTCAGAGGTTACCTTAGCAACGACTACAGCTTCTAAGTTTTCCTCTTCTGCCAGCGCGATGAATTCTTCCACATGATGGGGCTCAATTACTACTGCCATTCTTTCTTGAGATTCAGATATAGCCAGTTCTGTTCCATCCAGTCCTTCGTATTTTTTCGGTACCGCGTTCAAATCAATTTCAAGTCCGTCTGCCAGCTCTCCAATGGCAACCGATACGCCACCGGCACCAAAATCGTTGCAGCGTTTAATCATTGTACTTACTTTAGGATTTCTGAATAATCTTTGGATTTTACGTTCAGTCGGTGCATTTCCTTTCTGAACTTCTGCTCCGCAAGTGGTTAAGGATTCTTCCGTATGTTCCTTAGAAGAACCTGTTGCGCCACCGCAACCATCCCTTCCTGTTCTTCCTCCAAGAAGAATAATTACATCCCCTTCTTCTGGCACGCCACGAACGACATTTTTCTTAGGCGCTGCAGCGATCACCGCTCCGATTTCCATTCTTTTTGCCACATAACCTTCATCATATATTTCCGCTACATGACCGGTGGCAAGGCCGATTTGGTTTCCATAGGAACTATATCCGTGGGCAGCTCCTGTGGTAATTTTTCTTTGAGGCAGCTTCCCAGGTAATGTATCCTGTACGGAGGTTCTTGGATCTCCACTGCCTGTTACACGCATTGCCTGATACACATACGCTCTTCCAGACAATGGATCTCGGATTGCACCTCCAAGACAAGTGGCAGCCCCTCCAAAGGGTTCTATCTCTGTGGGATGATTATGAGTTTCATTTTTAAACATCACGAGCCATTCTTCATCTTCACCATTCACATCAACTGTAACTTGAATGCTGCAGGCATTAATTTCATCAGATACTTCAAGGTCATCAAGTTTCCCTTGTTTCCTTAATTCCTTCATTCCCATCAGGGCTATATCCATAAGGCAAATATCTTTTTTGCTTTCTCCGTATACGATATCCCTGCCTTCCAAGTATTCCTGGTAAGCCTTTTGAATAGGGATTGAAAAGTGTCCTTCTTCGATTTCAATATTATCTAGCTTAGTGAGAAATGTCGTATGTCTGCAGTGATCAGACCAATAAGTATCCAGCACCCTGATTTCTGTAATACTGGGATCTCTTTTTTCTTCATCTCTGAAATAAGTCTGACAGAATACAATATCCTCTGTACTCATGGCAAGTCCCAATTCATTCCTTAAGTTCTCTAACTGTTCATAAGACAGATGAATAAAACCATTTAGGATCTCAACTTCCTCAGGAATGGAAAGCTCCATGTCTAAAGTCTCTGGCTTTTCTAAAGAAGCTTCTCTGGAATCTATGGTATTGATACAGTAATTTTTTATAACATCAAACTGTTCGTCTGTGATATTTCCCTTAAGGCAAATGACTTTAGCAGTACGAATAACTGGCTTTTCTTTACGAGTTAAAATCTGAATACACTGAGCAGCAGAATCAGCTCTTTGATCGTATTGTCCCGGAAGATATTCCACTGCAAATACTCTTTCATTAACCTCCAGGGGTAATTCCTCATCATAGACCAAATCTACGGGAGGTTCAGAAAAAATAATAGTTCTCGCTTGGTTGTAGGCTTCTTCGTCTATGCCTTCTATATCGTAGCGATTAACAATTCGCACATCCTCCAGCGCCTCAATCAGTAAATTCTCCTTTAAATCGGTATATAAATTTTTAGCTTCTACATCAAAACCGGATTTCTTTTGCACAAATATTCTTCTTACATCAGACATTCTCAATCCCCCATTTTTATATCCATCATGATCTCTTAATATGCTTTATAGCATTTACAGCTTTATTGTATCATGGTAAAATTAATAAATAAAATTAATTATTTTAATAGGTTTTATAAGGAGGACTAATAAGTGGATGTTAATTTCGAACTGTATAAAGTATTTTATCATGTAGCTTCCTCCCTAAGTTTCTCTGAAGCAGCAGCTAAACTTTTCATTTCTCAGTCTGCCGTAAGCCAATCCATAAAAACTCTGGAAGAAAAACTCAATATTCAATTATTCTTCAGAAATACGAAACGGGTTCAACTTACAAAAGATGGGGAAATTCTGTTTAAACACATTGAACAAGCATATAATCTGATTAAAAGCGCAGAACGGACCATCGATGAAATCCATTCCTTGGAACAGGGTGAAATACGCATAGGCGCCAGTGATACCATCTGCAAATATTATCTTATGCCTTACTTTAAAGAGTTTCACAAACTTTACCCTAAAATTAAAATTCTTGTTACCAATGGAACTTCCCCCAAATGTGTGGAGTATTTAAAGCAAGGCAATGTGGATTTTATCGTATCCAATCTTCCCAATCATTACGTTACATCTTCCATGGAAGTCACACCTATCAAGCCTATTCAGGATGTTTTCATCGCCGGAATGCAGTTTAAGGAACTTAAAAATCGTACAGTATCTCTAAAGGAATTGGGAAAATATCCTTTCCTCATGTTGGAACATAAAACTACTACAAGAGAATTTTTCGACTCTATGCTGGTAAAAAATAAAATCCATATTGTCCCCGAAATCGAACTCGGCAGCATTGACCTCCTAGTTGAAATGTCAAAAATCGGCCTTGGAATTACTTTTGTATGGAAAAATTGTATTGAAGAACAGCTGAAGAAAAAGGAAGTGTTTATTGTCAATGTAAAAGAAGAAATTCCTGAGAGAAGTTTAGGGATCATAACCCACAAACACATTCCTCTTTCTATAGGGGCAAGACGATTTATCAGTCTTCTTCATTAAATTAACATGAAAGTGGCTAGACTACACTCATGAAATAAAAAAATTTGCTCTCTTGCAGGCAAGATCAATTAACTTAAAAGGACCCGTTGACAGGGTATACTTTTTTCTATATACTTTGACTATCAAAATATTTGATTTTCAAAAAAGGAGAAGTGGTAGGATGAAACTTCCTTCATTAAGAATAGGAAATCTCATAGCAGAAATCCCCATTGTTCAAGGAGGAATGGGGGTAGGCATATCCAGATCAAATTTAGCTTCTGCTGTTGCAAACGAAGGCGGCATAGGTGTTATTTCCGGCGTTCAGATTGGATTTAATGAGCCTGATTTTGAAACGGACAATAAAGGCGCGAATATAAGAGCTCTTCAGAAAGAAATAAAAAAAGCCAGGGAATTAAGCCCTAAAGGCATCATCGGGGTAAATATCCTGACAGCAATGAACAACTATAAGGAGCTGGTCCTAGCTGCAGTGAAAGAAAAGATCGATTTGATTATATGCGGCGCGGGACTTCCTGTGGATTTACCTGAACTGGTGAAAAATTCCGCTTCCAAAATCATTCCCATTGTTTCTTCAGGTAAGGCTGCATCTGTCATCACCAGAATGTGGGATAAAAAATATCAATATCTTCCCGATGCATTAATCGTAGAAGGCCCCCATGCCGGAGGACATTTAGGTTTTTCTCTGGAACAGCTTAAATCAAATCCTCTGCCTAGCTTGTCAGATATTGTAAAAGATGTGCTGACAGCCATCAAACCATTTGAAGAAAAATACAATAAAAAAATACCCGTGATCGCTGCAGGAGGTATTTTTGACGGAAATGATATTGCAAACTTTATAAAATTAGGAGCATCGGGGGTTCAGATGGGCACACGGTTTGTTGCAACCCGGGAATGTGACGCCCATGAAAACTATAAAGAAGCTTATCTTAAAGCTTCCAAAGGAGACATTCAGATTGTAAAAAGTCCTGTAGGGATGCCCGGAAGAGCCATCAGAAATGAATTCATTAAAGCACTGGAAGAAACCAATCAAAAAGTTGCGAAATGTTATAACTGCCTGAAACCCTGCAATCCTGCTACAACTCCTTATTGTATCTCAAAAGCGCTTATACAGGCAGTAAAAGGCGATGTAAAAAATGGGCTGATTTTTACGGGAAGCAATGCCTATAAATTAAATAAAATCATATCCGTTAAGCAATTAATCAATGAACTGGTAAGCCATGCAGAAGTTGCCTTAACGTAAAGAATTTTCTATATAATAATATAAATAAAGTAGGGAATATTCCCTACTTTATTTAGCTTTTTTGATACTCAACCAGCAAATCATCCAGCTCCTGACTTAACTTTAATACCTCCGTAGTAGAAATTTTACTTTCTTCTAAATCAATCAAATGGTTTAAACGTTTCCTTACCTGTTCAATTTTTTCTTTAAGTTCATCAGCATTCTGTCCATACGGCATTCAAATTCCCACCTTGAAGTATCTTGGCTTATTTGGTCTGCTTGTTTTTAGTATCTGTAATCTTTTAAAAAATAAACGCTACCATATATGTAGATTTTGTAAGCAAAGATTAATCTCATTTCACTCCAATATCTTTTCTGTAATGCATTTTTTCAAAATAAATTTTTTCTACTCCCTGATAAGCTGTTTTAATTGCTTCATCCAGGGTCTTTGCAATTCCGGTGACACCTAGAACTCTGCCTCCGTTCGTGACAATCTGATCACCTTTTTTAGCAGTTCCGGCATGGAATATAATCATATTTTCTGCATCTTTGAAGTTTTCCAGCCCTGCAATCGGATAGCCTTTTTCATAAGAAAGCGGATAGCCTCCTGAAGCTAATACAACACATACAGCTGCATGATCTTCCCATTCTACTTTAACTTCATGTAAACGTTGATCTACGCAAGCTTCCAGGATCTCAAGCAGATCTCCTTTTAATCTTGGAAGCACAACCTGAGCTTCAGGATCTCCAAATCTTGCATTGTATTCCAATACTTTAACTCCATCTTTAGTAATCATAAGCCCAAAGAAAAGAATTCCTGTAAAAGGCCTTCCTTCTTCTCTCATAGCTTCCAAAGTGGGCTTAAAGATCTTTTCCATACAATAGTCATTGATTTCCTCTGTATAAATACGGCTGGGTGAGAAAGTTCCCATACCTCCGGTATTAAGCCCCTGGTCATTGTCCAAAGCTCTTTTATGATCCTGTGCACTAACCATCGGAATAATGGTCTTACCATCGCAAAAAGACAAAATGGATACTTCTTGCCCTTCCATAAATTCTTCTATCACGACCTTATTCCCTGCATCTCCAAACTTCTTTTCTTCCATGATGGCATGTACAGCATCCTTTGCTTCTTCAAAACTGTTGCAGATTAAAACCCCTTTCCCCAGGGCCAATCCGTCAGCCTTTACAACAATGGGGAAAGACTGAGTCTTTAAATACTCTATGGCAGTTGTAGGATCTTCAAAAACTTCATAAGCAGCTGTAGGAATATTGTATTTTTTCATAAGAGCTTTTGAAAAAGCCTTACTGCCTTCAATAAGCGCTGCCTTCTTCGTTGGGCCGAATACTTTTAATCCTCTTTCCTGGAACTTATCCACAATTCCAAGCATTAAGGGATCATCCATCCCCACAATTGTGAAATCAATTTGTTCCTTTTGTGCAAAATCTGCTAAAGCATCTATATCTGTGGCTTCGATGTCCACACATTCTGCTAAAGACGCTATGCCGCCATTTCCTGGTGCGCAAAATATTTTAGACACTTTTTTACTTTGGGCAATTTTCCATACAATCGCATGTTCTCTTCCACCACTGCCAACAACCAATACTTTCATAAACTTACCTCCATTATAGATGGCTAATCTAAGTTCTAGATTCACTCACTTATGATGACCTTATGATCCTGTACTTTTAACTTGCCTTCTGCATATAATCTGATGGCCTCAGGATAAATCATCCACTCTGCTTCTTCCATAACCCGTTTTTGAAGAGTTTCTTTCGTATCATTCTGTCTGACTTCAACGGCTTTCTGTAAAATAATCGGCCCTGTATCGGTGCCTTCATCGACAAAATGTACTGTCGCACCGGTAACTTTAACCCCTCTGTCCAGCACGGCCTGATGTACCTTAAGGCCATAATATCCATCTCCGCAAAATGAGGGGATTAAGGAAGGGTGAATATTCATAATACGATTCCTGAAATGCTTCACAAAGCTTTCTCCAACCACCACTAAATAACCTGCCATAACAATCAGGTCTACTTGTCTTTCTTCAAAATGCTTAATCAGTGCAAGATTAAAAGCTTCTCTGTTACTAAAATCTTTTGGCGCTATGCAAACACCTTCAATCCCATGGTTTTTTGCCCTCTCCAGGGCATAAGCCTGGGGCTTGTTACTGACAACTGTTACAATCCTGGCATTTTTTATTTTTCCGTTCTCAATAGCATCAATAATGGCCTGAAGATTGGTTCCGCCTCCTGAAACTAATGCCCCTATTTTAAGCATAAATCCACCTCTGTTTCACTTTCAACTACACTGCCGATCACATAGGCTTTTTCTCCAGCTTCTGTCAGTACGGAAAGAGCTTTTTCCTTTTCGCTTTCATCGATGGCTAAAACCATTCCTATACCCATATTGAATGTATTATACATATGTTTTCTGTCAATATTCCCAAGCTCTTGCATCATATCAAATATAGGAGGTATATCCCAGGTTCCTTCTTCTATTCTTGCCCCCAGACCTTTAGGAAGCATTCTTGGGATATTTTCAATAAATCCGCCACCTGTAATATGGCTGATGCCTTTTACATTAATTTCTTCTTTAAGCTTATTAATGGCTTTTACATATATTTTAGTGGGCTTTAAGAGTTCTTCTCCTAAAGTGCATCCCAGCTTTTCAATATATTCCGTCATACTTTCCTTACTGGGGTGAAAGATTTTTCTGACCAGGGAATAGCCATTGCTGTGGATTCCGCTGGAAGCTATTCCAATAAGTATATCACCTTTCTTAATAGTACTTCCATCAATGATTTTTGATCTGTCTACAATCCCTACACAAAAACCTGCAATATCATATTCATCCTGAGGATAAAATCCCGGCATTTCTGCTGTCTCTCCTCCTATAAGAGCAGCCCCTGCCTGTCTGCAGCCATCTGCAATCCCTTTTACAATAAGAGCAATTTTCTTAGGGATGTTTTTTCCACAAGCGATATAATCCAAAAAGAAAAGGGGCTCTGCTCCTGAACAGATCACATCGTTCACGCACATGGCAACACAATCAATCCCAACCGTGTCATGTCGATCCATCAAAAATGCAATTTTAAGCTTCGTTCCAACGCCATCAGTTCCCGACACAAGCACGGGGTCTTTCATGGTTTGGTTTGCAATGGAAAACAAACCTCCAAAGCCTCCTATATCGGTTAACACCTCTGGACGAAATGTACTTTTTACATGGTCCCTCATTAAACGAACTGCTTCATATCCAGCTTCTACGTCCACTCCGGAAGCTTTATAATTAAGACTCATATTTTTCCTCCTTTGACACTTCAATAGGATAGTTTCCATCAAAGCAAGCTGTGCAAAAACCACATCTGGCCCCTATGGGGGTTTTCTTAAGTCCTTCAATACTTAAAAACTGTAAGGTATCTGCTCCAATAGTTTCTGCTATCTCCTCTACAGTATTATGGCAAGCAATTAAATGCTGCCTGTGAGGGGTATCAATCCCAAAATAACAGGGATACTTAACAGGAGGAGAACTGATTCTCATATGCACTTCTCTCGCTCCTGCATCCTTTAACATTTTCACAATGCGTTTACTGGTAGTTCCTCTTACTATGGAGTCATCAATCAGAATAATCCTCTTTCCTTCTACCTGGCTTCTAAAAGGATTGAGTTTTAGTCTCACACTCTGTTCTCTCATTCCCTGGCTGGGTTGAATAAAGGTTCTTCCTATATAACGATTCTTCATTAAGCCGTCTCCGTAAGGAATTCCGCTTTCTCTTGCATATCCCAGGGCTGCCACCAGTCCCGAATCCGGCACTCCCATAACCAAATCTGCTTCTACCGGATATTCTCTTGCCAAGATTTTGCCTGCTTCCAACCTTGCTTCATATACGGAGGCGCCATCGATCACACTATCCGGACGAGCAAAATAAATGTATTCAAAAATACACATCCTGGATTCTTCAGGCACTTCTGTTTGAATGGATCGAAGATTGTCTTCATTGACGATAACAATTTCTCCGGGATTCACATCTCTGATAAACTCAGCACCTACAGTGTCCAAAGCCGCCGTCTCTGAAGCAAAAATATAAGAATCTTCTTTTTTACCTATACAAAGAGGTCTCATACCCAGTGGATCCCTTGCGGCAATGAGCTTATGAGGTGTCATCACCAAAAGGGAATAAGCACCTTTAATTTGCTTCATAACTTCCACCAATGAATCTTCTATACTATGATGTTTAATACGTTCTCTTGAAAGAAGCGCTGCTATAACTTCAGAATCGGTGGTTGTTTGAAAGATACATCCTTTAGCTTCTAATTCTTCTTTGATTTGATCTGCATTGACCAAATTTCCATTATGGGCCACTGCCATATGTCCCTTCGTATATTTAATGACTAAAGGCTGGGCATTTTCTTTTAAACTTTCTCCTGCGGTTGAATATCTTACATGCCCTATAGCCACTTTTCCTTGAAGATGCCCGATCACAACATCATCAAATATTTCCGATACCATGCCCATTTCTTTATGATAAATGATTGTACCATTATCATTGACTGCTATGCCTGCACTTTCTTGTCCCCTGTGTTGCAGGGCATATAATCCGAAATAAGTCATTTCAGCAGGATTAAAATTGTTTTTGTTGTAAATTCCAAAAATGCCACATTCATCATGAAATTTATCTTCCCAAAACTCTTGATCCATCAAAAGCTCCTCCTCGATATCCTATTCTCCTATAAGACGTCTTAAGATTTCCTGATAAGCCCCTTCAACATTGCCCAAATCTCTTCTGAAACGATCTTTATCTAATTTTTCCTTTGTATTGCTGTCCCAGAAGCGGCAAGTATCAGGAGAAATCTCATCTGCAAGAATAATTTCCCCTTGGGGGGTTCTTCCAAATTCTAATTTAAAATCAATGAGTTCTATGTTCACTTCCTTTAAATAATCCGTTAAAATCTCGTTGATTTTAAAGGAAAGTTCGGCAATCTTTTTAAGCTCTTCTTCTGTAGCCAAATCAAGGGCTAAGATATGGTATTCATTCACCATAGGGTCCCCTAAATCATCATTCTTATAGCAGTATTCCAAAACAGTTCTTCTAAGCTTTGATCCTTCTTCTAATCCTAATCTTTTGGACAAACTTCCTGCAGCAATATTTCTGACGATAACTTCTAATGGTACAATCTCTACCTTTTTGACTATGGTTTCTCTGTCATTGATTTCTTCTACCAAATGGGTCGGAACACCTTTAGATTCCAAGAGCTTCATTAAGTGATTGGATACTCGGTTGTTAATACTTCCCTTTTCATTGATGGTTCCTTTTTTCAAACCGTTAAAAGCAGTTGCATCATCTTTATACGAAACAATGTATAAATTTTCATCTTCCGTTCTGTAAACCTTTTTTGCTTTTCCCTCATACAATAAATCCATCTTTTTCACTTTTGAATCCCCCTTAAGGATATGATTTCTTCTTCAAGAAAAAGTTTAGCTTGAAAGCTTTTATTACATGGGAAATCCTTAAGATTTCCTATGTAATAAAAAAGACAGATTTCATATGCATGAAATCTGTCTAATAAATAAACGTATTGCTATCCAAAAAAGGCATAACAATACCGTAAAACACGAACATTAACTTAGACATATTCACCCATAGTCAGGAAATTTACGGTTCCCTGGTAGAAACGCTTAAACCATATTATTAAGCATATATGAGTATTTTACATCTATATATGTACCACATAGAATAAATACTGTCAATAGAAAAACGAATCTTATTTTAAATTTGTTATTTAATGTTCGAGTTTTACATATTCATTTTATTGATATAGGCATTATATCCAATATTCTCTAATTCTGCCGCCTTTTCTTCTACCATATTTTTAAGACTCACCTTATAGTCCATAACCTTCTTTTCAATTTCAGGCATAAAGCTTCCAATGATTTGAGCCGCCAAAATTCCTGCGTTCTTGGCCCCGTTAATGGCCACCGTAGCCACCGGAATTCCGGGAGGCATTTGAACAATGGAATAAAGTGAATCCATTCCACTTAAAGTAGAAGTCTTTACTGGTACTCCTATAACCGGAACAGTGGTAATAGAAGCGACCATTCCGGGGAGGTGGGCAGCCCCTCCTGCCCCTGCAATAATCACCTTTAAACCTTTATCTCTTGCTTCTTTTGCGTATTGGAACAATCGGTCAGGCGTTCTATGGGCGGATACAATCGTTAACTCATAGGAAATCCCAAACTCATCCAGGATCCTCGCTGCTTCTTTCATCACAGGAAGGTCTGAATCACTTCCCATAATAATGCCTACTTGTGCCTTCATTACGATTAATTCTCCTTTCTTGGGCTAATTTTTATAGTGTTCGCTGCTATTTGGGCTCTTTCTGCCGCTTCTTCCAAAGTCTGGGCTGTAACTGTCAGATGTCCCATCTTCCTTTTGGGACTGGTATTTTCTTTCCCGTAAATGTGTATTTTTACCCCAGGAACTTTGAGCGCCTCTTCTGCTCCATAAACAAAGGCTTCTCCGTTTCCTTCCATGTCTCCCAAGATATTTCTCATGACCGTAGGACGAATAAGGGTCGTATCTCCCAAGGGAAGTCCGGTGATCGCACGGATGTGCTGTTCAAACTGAGAAGTCACACAGCCTTCAATGGAATAATGCCCTGAGTTATGAGGTCTTGGGGCAACTTCATTAATCAGTATTCTTTTGTCTTCTGTCACAAACATTTCAACGCAAAACATGCCCACGCCCTCAAATACTTTCATCACTCTGTTGGCAAGGCTCATTGCCTTCGTTGTAAGGGTTTTTGTAATTTGAGCAGGTACTTTTGTCTGAATGAGGATATTGTCTTCATGTTCGTTTTCACCAACGGGATAAACTGCTATATCGCCATCTATCCCTCTGCAGGCCAATACGGATATTTCCTTAGTAAAAGGTATGAATTCTTCTGCCATTAATTCTTGTTCATAGCCCCCAAGACTTTCAAAAGCACTTTTGATTTCCTGCGGACTATGTACAACCACATTTCCTTTTCCGTCATAGCCTCCCCTGCAGCTTTTTAATATAAAAGGATAGCCAAATTGTTCTCCTGCTTCCATCATATCCTCTTCATCCGCGATATACATAAATTCTGGAACAGGAATCCTCTTTTTCTTCAGGAGCATTTTCTGTTCATATTTATTCTGAATAATCTCAAGACTTCTAGGAGTAGGATATATTTTATGCCCCTCTTCCTCTAAAACTTTGAGTACTTCTGCATCAATGTGCTCAAATTCATACGTGATGATGTCTGCTCTGTCGGCTAATTTTCTTATAGCGATTGTATCGTTAAAATTCGCTACGATATGTTCGTCTGCAATACTGTGGGCAGGACAATTAAAGGTAGGATCCAGGATAATCACATAAAATCCCATTTTTTTGGCCTCTAAAATCATCATCTTACCTAATTGTCCTCCGCCAATGATCCCTATTTTTTGCTTTAATAGATTTACTGTCATGTCATGCCACCTCTACACTTCTTTTGATATTTTCATATTTAAATTTAGCTGATTTTTTGATATACTTCCATAATTTTTAGTATCTGTTCTCCATATTTTTTGATTCGTCTCTCTCCAAATCCTTTGATTTTCTTAAAATCTTCCAGTGTTTTCACCGGCATGGTTACTATTTCACGAATCCATTGATTATAACATACAACATAGGCAGGTAAATTTTCATATTCTGCCTGAGTATCTCTCCATTTAATGAGAATATCGAATAATTTTTTCTGCATAGAATTAAGAGGAATCTCTGAAGTTAAAGCAGAGTTTATGGAATCCTTAACAGGCTCTTGTACGATTTCATCATAATAGATCAGAACAGACCAGTAGTTTAATTCAGCTCCAACAAAAGCTGAGTGAACTTGATGCACTTTCACAGCTTCCAAAAACTGATTTAAATGCTCTTCATCTTCTGCCTGATATTCTCCATCTACTCTAAGCCTAAAAACTTTACATTTCATAAAGCTCCCTCCTCATTCTTGAAGTATCAACTTAATAAAGTCAATACTGTAGGACAGCCTCTTTGAATTTCTTATTATTCCTATGACCTTATTCTCGGTGTTTTCTCCGAGTTGTTCAAGTGCTTCCAAATCTTTAGCCCAAATCCCATATATATGCTCGCTGGAATCATCATCTGTTTTGGATTTTACAGCTCTTGTCTCGATTTTATCTAAAACATCGGACAGCTCAGGCAATTGGTCCAGAGGATGATAATATCCCTTTGCAGCTTGTGCTAAGAATAATTCTTCATCCAGACATACCACATCCAGGTCCCCCGCCGCCAATAACACTGCAAATTTCTGAGTATGGGCAGCGGAAATTTGATCTTCATTTTCTAAACGAATAGGGTAATAATCCACCCTTACCTTTTGCTCAGTGTCAGGGGCTGCTATTTTACTGGTAATCTCTTCTTCCCAAGCTGTGATCTGGTCATAATTCTGAGGGTTGCCTTGAATGGAAATTGTAAGCAAAGGCGTGTTTTTATCTTTTTGAGAAATAGTCACAATCAAATTCGTCATAAAAACTAGCATCATCACAGCCGCAAGCATATGCCATTTATAATAGTAAAAAATATGTTCCACCCTTTTTTTAAATGTCAAGTCCTTAAATGTCTGCATATTTCTACCTCCATAAATGTAAATCTTCACTGCTTATAGGCATTGTATCATAAAATAAATATATCACAAATATTGAAATATTTCTCCAAAAAGTTTGTATTTCTCCATTTTTTTTATATTGACTATAGAGATGTTTTTTTCTATAATGAATCCATCTTGTCAGTATGATACGGTGTTTTAAATTGAATTAACATAAGTCTATTGCTCTTAAGCGATAGACTTCTTCTTTGCCATTTTTCCAGTTGAAGGGAGTCTTTGGAATGAGTAAAATACCTAAATCATGTCATTATACGATGCCGCCAGAATGGAATCCCCACGCCTGTACTTTTTTAGAATGGCCGGCAAGGAAAGAAATCTGGCACGAACATCTCACAGAAACCTATAAAGCTTATGGAGATGTTGCCAGAGCGATAGCAAAATTCGAACCTGTCGTTATGATTGTAAATAAAGATACGATCTTTCAGGCATCCCATTACTGCGGTCCTGAAGTGCAATTACTGGAAATCCCCCATGATGATTCCTGGATGCGGGATAACGGTCCTACCTTTCTGATAAACCAAAAAGGAGAACTATCCGGTATCAACTGGAAATTTAATGCCTGGGGTGAAAAATACTATCCTTTTGAAAATGATAATCAGGTTGCTTTCCGTCTTTTAAAAAAATTAAACATTCCCTGCTTTGATGCACCTATTATTTTAGAAGGAGGCTCCATTCATGTAGATGGGGAAGGAACGCTCCTTACGACTGAAGAATGTCTTTTAAACCCCAACAGAAATCCCCATCTGTCAAAAGAAGATATAGAATCTGTTTTAATGAATTATCTCAACGTAGAAAAAATCATCTGGTTAAAAAAAGGATTATATGGTGATGAAACGGACGGTCATGTAGATAATATTGCTTGTTTTGCAAAGCCGGGAACCATACTCATTCAAACCTGCAAGGACCCATCAGATCCTAATTACGATATTTCAAAAGAGAATATAGAAATTCTGAAACATTCAACGGATGCAAAAGGACGCTCCTTCGAAATCATTGAAATTGAACAGCCTCCTGCAATGTATGAAGAAGGCCAACGACTGTCTCTTAGTTATATTAACTTTTACTTTACCAACGGCGGAATTGTGGTTCCTGTATTTGGAGGTATTTGTCAGGAAGCTGATGAAAATGCCCTAAATATCCTGCAGGGTATATTTCCTGACAGAAAAATCGTTCCTGTTAATGGACTTCCCATTGTCCGAGGTGGAGGCAATATTCACTGTATCACTCAGCAAATGCCCGCAGGGAATCCTTATATGATGATGAAAGAGGTGATTTGATGCGAAAAGTAACCGTTGCCGCAACGCAAATGCAATGCAGTAAAAATATAGATGAAAATATCAAAAATGCAGAAAAACTGGTAAGAAATGCAGCATCACAGGGCGCAAATATCATTCTTCTTCAGGAATTGTTTGAAACTCTGTACTTTTGCCAGGAAGAAAAACCTGAATACTTTGCTTTGGCCTCAGAACTCTCTGCCAACAAAGCAGTTGCCCATTTTTCATCCATTGCAAAAGAATTAAATGTAGTGCTTCCAATCAGCTTTTTTGAAAAGAAAAATAATGCACATTATAACTCAGTGGCAGTGATTGACGCTGACGGAAAAATACTTGGAACCTACAGAAAAACCCATATCCCTGATGGACCGGGCTATGAAGAAAAATTCTATTTTACTCCGGGAGATACAGGATTTAAAGTTTGGAATACGAAGTTTGGCACCATAGGTGTCGGAATCTGCTGGGATCAATGGTTCCCTGAAACTGCTCGCTGCATGGCCCTGATGGGGGCTGAAATTCTATTTTACCCTACAGCCATCGGTTCTGAGCCAAAGAATCCGCAATATGACTCCAAGAATCACTGGCAACTTACCATGCAAGGCCATTCTGCTGCCAATATGATGCCTGTGGTGGCATCCAACAGAATTGGAACGGAGACCTTCCAAGACTCCAGTATTACTTTCTATGGTTCTTCTTTTATTACCAATGGTTTTGGAGAAAAAATTGCTGAAGCAGACCGTTCTACTGAAACCATACTTACGGCTGAATTTGATTTGGATGAATTAAGAAATCAAAGAATTGCATGGGGTGTATTCAGAGACAGAAGACCAGAAATGTATAAAACCCTCTTAACCAGCGACGGTGCCTCTAATTAGCAGGCACCGTCTTTTTTAAATGGAAGATAAGCTAATATAAAACCGACCAAAGCTACTCCTTCCAGAGAAAGGATATACCAGGGCCAGGGACCTAAATAATCCATAATTGAAAATGCTACGGGTTTTTGGCGAAGAAAAAGATAGTTCCCTCCTGTAATGATGTTTATAAAAGCAACAAAAAACATATACATATTCGTTATAAGCATTACTCTTCCGACAGAACTTCTCTGAGGCCTGTATCCATTGACAAAGGTCATAAACAAAACAGCAATAACAACCAGTCCATGGGTAATAAAAAAGTGATAAAACATAAAATGAGAAGGGTTATATCCATTCAAATCAGGAGTAATGATTGCCGACAACACGCCGATTGACCAAAAATATAATACCTCATAGATTCGTTTGGATCCTGTAAATAATAGCACAATACACAGAAGTACTGCCGCTTCACATAGATTAAGGGGAAGGGATACAGCAAAAGACCACAATCCGTTTACATGATACCAAAGATACAGAAGACTTTGCTGGATCAATAAAGCCACTCCCATTGCATATCTCATCCATTGATTGATTCGGCCTTCCCTTAATCTTTCTCTGAACTGATATATCATAAAAGAAAGAAAGACTATAACAAAAATAGTAGTTAGATGTGCATATGAAAATGCATGAAAAGCATTTCCTTTATAGTGTATTCCAAAAAAGTCTTTCATGCTGCTTCCTTCTTTTTGCACTCGTTATTATTACTATATGCATAAAAAACCTCTTTATACGTTGATAAAGAGGTTTCTTTACTATGCATCTTTTAGCATGGGACTATAGAACTGATAATTATTTTTCCCTTTTTTCTTTGCAAGATACATGGCATCATCTGCTTTTTTAATCAATGTTTCGATATCATTACCATGATTAGGATAAATGCTGATGCCTATACTTGGGGTTACTGAAAGGGCGTGCCCCTGAAGCTCAAATGGTTCTTTGAATGCATCTACGATTCTTTGTGCCAGTCGGTTCACTTCATCATTTTTAATATTGTTTAAAAGTATAATAAATTCATCTCCTCCAATACGACACAGAAAATCCGTTTTTCTTAAAGCAGCCTTTAATCTTTTTGCCGTTTCTTTTAAGAGCAAATCTCCGATATCATGACCTAAAGAATCATTAATTGATTTAAATTGATCTAAATCAATAAATAAAATGGCCAGCTTCTTCTTTTCATTCTTTGCTTCGGATAGTGTTTTCATAAAGTAATCATTGAATTGAACTCTATTGGGAAGCTCTGTTAAGATATCATGGTAAGCCATGTATTTTATCTCTTCTTCCATACATCTTCTTTCCGTTACGTCAATCACAACACCATTAATTCGTACAACTTTTCTATTACTGTCCAAAACAGGTATCGCTCTGATATGAAGCCATTTTTCCTTTTTTAATTTAGTCGTAATACGAATATCGAATACCTTGGATTCTCCCTTATAAAGCTCTTTAAAATGATCTGCTACGGCTTCTAAATCTTGAGGATAGACTAATTCCTTCCATAAACTAAGATCATTTTCAAAGTCCGATGGGCTGTATTCCGTAAGCTGTGTGATCCCCTCTGAGAAAGATATTTTCTTTTTTCTTATATCAAAACTTAAAGTAATAATATCAACGCTGTCCAATATATTTTTTAACTGCTGATCTCTTTCCCTTTCCTTCATCCATAAATCTCTCGTAAATTTTGTATAAAACAGAAAATACACTGTCATAAAAGCACCAAAAAGCACGAGATAGATCATATCTGAATGCTGAAAATTACTTAGAAGTTCTTTGCCATGGAATGCAAAGGAATAAAGCGTAATACTTGCTGAATACCCCCCAGCCAGTACAATAACTCGGTACTGTTGGTATAACGAGCTAAGAATAAGCGTAAGCCAGACAAAAATAACATTTACCAAATGAGGGCGCAGTTCCATCAGCGATAAAAAGTATACAAACATAATAGTGACAAGAAGGTACATGGTTAAAATCACATGCCTCTTCCTGTATACGAAAACGGTTGCAAGAGTGCATAAAGCAAAACCAATAATATAATATGACATATATTGCCCCAGATGAATGGTCGCCATAATAATTGTACATAGATAAAATGCCCAGAGTAATTTGACAATCAACTTATTCCTGGCATGCGTAAGGGCCTCCCAATAATTCATAATGATGACCTGCCTCCAACCAACAATAAATTATACTGATTTAATTATAACTATAATTGATTTTGAGGCAAAATGGAAGAGTATTACTAAAATTTCATTTATTTTTATTTTGCGTTTATATTACGACTTCCAGGCTTTACAAGAGGCAGCTTTCCTTCTTTGCAAAGAGGGCATTCTTCAGCTTCATAGGATATAATATCCGCAGTTAATGCAGCGCGAAGTTTGGCACCAAAATCAACACTCCCGTTGCTTCTGTCCACTAATACAGCAACCCCTGCTACTTCTCCTCCTTGTTCTTTTACGATATCGATTACTTCAAACACGGATCCTCCTGTGGTAACAACATCTTCTGCCACCAACACTCTGGCTCCTTTAGGAATACTAAAGCCTCTTCTTAGAACCATTTTTCCATTTTCCCGTTCTGCAAACAGATTTTTAGCATTTAACTGCCTTGCCAGCTCATAAGCTATGATAATACCACCCATGGCAGGTCCCACAACAATATCAATAGCATCTTCTTTAAATTCTTCCGCCAAACCCTTAGCTATTTCCTCTGCATAGTTTGGGTACTGCAAAATCTTTGCGCACTGCATATATTGGTTGCTGTGCCTTCCTGAGGTCAAAAGAAAATGTCCTTCAAGAAGTACTCCTGTTTCTCTTAATATCTCCAATACTCTGTCTTTATTTAACATCTTCATTCCTCCTGTTTTAGATAACTGGTTTATATGACCCCTCTTATTTCATTAAGGGATTTTATTCCGTTGCTGATCATATATTCCTTGATCCCATCCAGTACATCCATGGTTGCCTTTGGGTTTCTGAAATTGGCCGTTCCTACAGCTATGGCCGTTGCACCAGCCAGAATAAATTCTATGGCATCCTCTCCTGTAGAAATGCCTCCCATACCAATAATAGGAACCGATACAGCTTTAGCTGCCTGGTACACCATTCTAAGCGCAACTGGTTTGATGGCCGGACCTGAAAAGCCCCCTACTACATTGGCAAGGATCGGCTTCCTTTTATGAATATCAATTGCCATTCCAAGAAGGGTATTGATCAGAGACAGTCCATCAGCTCCTCCCTCTATTGCAGCTTTTGCGATTTCTGTTATATCTGTTACATTGGGGCTTAACTTTACAATGACCGGGTGTTTGGAGTGGCGTTTTACTTCCTTTGTGACTTCTCTGGCCATGTGAGGATCCGTTCCAAAGGCTACACCCCCTTCTTTAACATTAGGACAGGAAATATTAAGCTCTATTAAATCGATATCTGCATGGGAGAGTTTTTCAGCCACATCACAATATTCCTCTATGGTCTTTCCTGCAATGTTTACAATGATTTTCGTATCGTACTCCCTAAGGAAGGGAATATCGTTTTTGATAAACTCTTCAACTCCGGGGTTTTGCAGGCCCACACTGTTTAACATACCGCCATAGGTTTCTGCAATTCTGGGCGCAGGGTTCCCTTTCCAGGGAGCACTTGAAACGCCTTTTACTGTAACAGCCCCCAACTTGTTTAAATCAATGAACTCCGAAAACTCCCTTCCGGAACCAAAAGTTCCGGAAGCAACGGTTACAGGATTCTTTAAAACTACTCCACCTATTTCAACCTTAAGATCCAAAGTTTTTTCATTCATCCCATATCACCTCAGTGTGCCAAAATACAGGGCCGTCTTTGCATACTTTTCTGTGCTGCCAATCTTTATCCTCTTTTTTCTTAGTTTTACATACACATCCTACACAAGCCCCGATCCCACAAGCCATTCTTTCTTCTAAAGAAACCTGCATGGGTATATCATTGGAAGCAGCCCATTCGGATACGGCCTTTAGCATAAGTTTGGGTCCGCAGGCATAAATGATGTCTCCATTGGCATTTTCCTTTTTCATGAGCTCCAGGACATTTCCTTTAAAATCTACGCTGCCATCTTCAGTGGCTATATGAACCCTGGCCCCAAGACTTTCGAAGTCTTCAACAAGTATTGGATAACTTCTGAAACCGAGATAAACATCGATTTCTCCTTTTAAGTGCTTTACCAGCTCAAGAAGCGGAGGGGTTCCGACCCCTCCCCCTACAACGATATGTTTTTTCTTGTTTTCATCGATCATAAATCCATTCCCTAAAGGTCCCAGAACTTCAACCGTATCTCCTTCTTCTAACTGGCTAAATTCCCCGGTGCCTTTTCCTACAACGGCATATATCAGATTAATTGTACCCTCTTCTTTATTGATTTCACATATACTGATCGGCCTTGGAAGAAGCCTTGCTTCTCCTTTGCAATATAAGTTGACAAATTGACCTGGCTTTGCAAGCTTTGCAATATCTTCTGCCTGCAAAGTCATACTGTACATCCCTGGAGCAATCATTCGGTTTTCCTGTATCATCGCATGTTTAATTTCTTTCATGACTTCCTCCCAAATCATATACGCCTATCCCGGCTAAATCTAAGTCCGCATCCAAAACCTTTAACATGGCCTTCACCGTATCCAAAGAAGTAAATATATTCACTGAAGATTCTATGGCTGCTCTTCTTATTCTAAATCCGTCTCTTTTGGAATCATTGCCCTTAGTCGGCGTATTAATAACGATGTCAATCATCCCGCTTCGGATGCTGTCCAATATATTTGGAACTCCTTCGCTGATTTTTTTAACTTCGGTTACAGATATACCTTCTTTTTCTAAGAGTTTTGCCGTTCCTTCCGTGGCGATAAAACGATAACCTTTTTCTTTAAACGCTTTTGCGATAGGTACAAATTCCTTCTGGTCGTAAGGTTTGATGGTGGCAAGTATTGTACCGTTTTTCTTTGGAACATTGATGCCCGCCGCAATAAATCCTTTATACAAAGCTTCATCTAAAGTTCTTCCAACGCCCAGGACTTCTCCTGTAGAACGCATCTCAGGTCCTAAACTTACTTCTACCATAGGAAGCTTTTCTGTGGAGAAAACAGGTACCTTCACTGCAATCAGTTCGGCTTCCTTATATAGATCCACTCCATAACCCAAATCTTTTAAACGCTCTCCCAGCATTACTCGTGTCGCCAGTTCTATTACCGGTACGCCAGTGACCTTGCTGATATAAGGAACCGTACGACTGGATCTGGGGTTCACTTCAATAATGTACAATTCATTTTCAAATTCTATAAACTGAATATTTACCATTCCTATAACATCAAGAGCAAGCGCCACACGTTTCGTATAATCCAGTATTTTTTCTTTCATTTCCTGAGAGATATTTTGGCTTGGATACATGGTAATACTGTCTCCCGAATGAACTCCGGCTCTTTCCAGATGTTCCATAATGCCAGGGATTAAGATGTCTTCTCCGTCACAAATAGCATCTACTTCTATTTCCCGGCCTGTTAAGTATCTGTCGATCAATACCGGGTTTTTAGAATCTCTTTCGAAGGCATTGCCCAAATATTGCTTGAGTTCATCTTCATAATAAGTAATTTCCATGCCCTGTCCCCCCAGGACATAAGAAGGGCGAACCAGTACAGGATATCCCAGTTCTTTAGCCTCTTTTAGTCCTTCTTCAAGGCTCCAGACAGCTTTTCCCTTAGGACGTCTGATGTCTAGTCTTTCTAAAAGTGCATCGAATTTTTCCCTGTCTTCTGCCGCATCGATTTGTTCAGGTTTGGTACCGTAGATTGGAATATTCATTTCTCTGAAGAACTTTGCAAGCTTAATAGCTGTTTGACCTCCAAACTGAAGGATCACTCCATCCGGATTTTCTTTTTCTACAATGTTTAGAACATCTTCTTCTGTCAGGGGTTCAAAGTATAGTTTGTCAGATATGTTAAAGTCCGTACTGACCGTTTCTGGATTATTGTTGACTATAACGGTTTCAATTCCTGCCTTTTTAAGGGCTAATACACTGTGGACAGAACAATAATCAAATTCTATTCCCTGGCCGATTCTAATGGGGCCTGAGCCAATTACCATAACCTTTTTGTTGTCGGATACTTCCACTTCATCGTATTCATCATAGGTGGAATAGTAGTAAGGAGATTCCGCCTCAAATTCTCCTCCACAGGTATCTACCATTTTATAGACAGGCTTTATATTCCATTTCATTCTTAAACCATAGACATCCTGAGGACTGATTTTTAAGAAGTCTGCAATACCCTTATCTGAAAATCCTTTTTTCTTTAACATATAGAGGTATTCTTTGGATAAATCTTCTACGTTCATTTGCTTTAGGGACTCTTCCTGTTCTACAATCCACCTGATTTTTTCCACAAAGAAAGGATCTATGCCTGTGATTTTACACACTTTTTCCACACGATAGCTTCTTCGAAGCATTTCAGCCAAGTCAAAGATTCTCTCATCATCGGGGACTTGCACTTTTTTCTTTAGTTCTTCCAGAGTTCTTTGGGAAGAAGATTTTCTTTCTAAAGAATATTGACCAATCTCAAGGGATCGGATCCCTTTAAGCAGGGCTGCTTCAAAGTTATTGCCTATGGCCATTACTTCTCCAGTTGCCATCATCTTGGTTCCAAGGGAACGCTTTGCTCCGTGGAATTTATCAAAAGGCCATTTTGGTATTTTAACCACCACATAGTCTAGTGTAGGCTCAAAACAAGCATAGGTTTTACCTGTTACCGCATTTTTGATTTCATCCAGTCCATAGCCTAAGGCAATTTTTGCTGCTACCTTGGCAATCGGATAACCTGTTGCCTTAGAAGCCAGGGCTGATGAACGGCTTACTCTTGGGTTGATTTCTATAACCACATATTCAAAGCTATTGGGATTAAGGGCAAGCTGTACATTACAGCCTCCCTGAATGCCTATGGCGTTAATGATGTCTATAGATGCCGAGCGAAGCATTTGGTATTCTTTATCAGAAAGGGTCTGACTTGGGGCAACAACTATGCTGTCCCCTGTATGGACTCCAACTGGATCGATGTTTTCCATATTACATACCGTAATGCAGTTGCCGTACCTGTCTCGCATCACTTCATATTCTATTTCCTTCCATCCCTTGATGCACTTTTCTAAGAGCACTTGACCTACTCTGCTTAAATGAAGCCCCTGGGAGAGGATTTCTCTTAATTCTTCTTCATTCTCTGCAATTCCGCCTCCTGTTCCTCCCAGAGTGTATGCTGGCCGAACCACCACAGGATATCCGATCTTCCCAGCAAATCTTATGCCATCTTCAAGGTTGGTTACGATTTCACTTTCAACAATGGGCTGCCCTATTCGCTCCATAAGCTTCTTAAATCCTTCCCGGTCTTCTCCTTCTTTGATGGCTTCTATGGGAGTACCGATTACCCGTACATTGTATTTTTCCAGTATGCCTTTATCATAAAGTTCTACCGCCAAATTAAGTCCTGTTTGCCCGCCCATTCCTGCTAAGAGAGAATCTGGTTTTTCTTTTTTAATAATTTGCTCGATCACTTCTATGGTTAAAGGCTCGATATAAATTTTGTCCGCTACTTCTTGATCCGTCATGATGGTGGCAGGATTACTGTTGATTAATACCACCTCAACGCCTTCTTCTTTTAATGCCTGGCAGGCTTGAGTACCTGAATAGTCAAACTCTGCTGCCTGCCCTATGATGATTGGCCCTGAACCGATTACCAGTACTTTTTTTATGCTGTGATCTCTTGGCATGCAAATCCTCCTTCCATTAATTCCATAAATCTGTCGAAGATGTATGCTGTATCTTTAGGTCCCGGACAGGCTTCCGGATGGAACTGAACACTGAAAATCGGAAGTTTTTTATGCATCATTCCTTCTACGGTTCCATCATTGAGATTAATGTGGGTTTTAATCATGTCCTCCGGCAGGTCTGTTACCACATATCCATGATTTTGCGAGGTAATATACACTTTTCTTTCAAGTAAATCTTTTACAGGATGGTTGCATCCTCTGTGTCCAAATTTTAGTTTTTCAGTATTGCCTCCCATACTTAGGGCCAGAAGCTGATGGCCAAGACAAATTCCAAAAATAGGTTTTTTGCCTATGAGGGTTTTGATTGTACTGATCACTCCCGGTAAATCTTTAGGATCGCCGGGGCCGTTAGACAGGAAGATCCCATCTGGATTAATCTTTAATATTTCTTCTGCCGGTGTATCCGCAGGAAAAACAGTAAGTTTACAGTCTCTTTTCTTAAAGGAACGAATGATGTTTTCTTTAATGCCAAAGTCCATCACCGCTATGTGCTTTCCGTTTCCTTCAATTTGGTACATTTCTTTGGTTGTCACTTCTGCTACGGCATTTTTGTTATGAAAGGCTTTAAGTTTCTGCTGAATTTGGCTTTGAGTAAGTTCCCGTACTGTTATAATGCCTTTCATGGTGCCATGATTTCTGAGAATTTTAGTCAGAGCTCTTGTGTCAATACCTTCCAAGCCTATGATTCTGTTTTGCTTTAAGTAACCGTCCAGCTCCATCTCACATCGCCAATTGTTAGGATAGTCTGCCTTTTCTCTTACAATAAATCCTCTTACTTTTGCACTTGCCGATTCCATATCATCCAGATTGATGCCATAGTTTCCTATGAGCGGATAGGTCATTGTAACAATCTGCCCGTAGTAGGAAGGGTCCGTTAAGATTTCCTGGTACCCTGTCATTCCCGTATTAAACACAACTTCTCCAACGCTCTCTTTGATATGTCCAAAGGCGTTTCCTTCAAAAACCATTCCATTTTCCAGTATCAGTTGTGCTTTCATCATAACACCCTTTCTAAATCTTTTCTCATATCGATCACAGCTTCTCTTGCCGCCTGCGCAAACTCCTTATCACTGAATTTATTTTTGTATTTCTCTAACTGATAGGCAGCAATAATGCCCCTTGAAGAATTGACAATAGCTCCTAAACCATTTTGATCAAAACATCCGGCCAAATCTTTAGCGGTTGCTCCCTGGGCACCGTATCCTGGTACTAAAAAGAAGGTATGAGGCATTAATTGCCTGAGTCTAGTTCCTTGCTCGGGATAAGTCGCTCCAACCACAGCGCCGATATGGCTGTATCCTCTCTTCCCCATAACTGCTTCTCCCCATTTTGACACAAGCCTGCCTACTCTTTCGTAGAGCTTTTCTTCTCCTACATCTAAATCCTGGATTTCTCCGCTATTGGGATTGGAAGTTTTAACGAGGATAAATAACCCTTTATCGTATGCTTTGCAGTGGTTCATGTAAGGTTCTATGGAGTCATATCCAAGATAAGGATTTAGAGTAATGCTGTCTTCATGATAAACTTCATGAACTTCATCTTCTACTTTAACCCTTCCGATATGCCCATCAGCATAGGCTTCTGCCGTGGAAGCAATATCGCTTCTTTTAACATCTCCGATCACAACAAGCCCTTTTTCTTTTGCGTATAAAATGGTATCGATATAAGCCTTGATTCCTTCAGGGCCGTATTGCTCGTACATGGCAACCTGAGGTTTTACTGCAGGGACCAGGTCGTATACTGCGTCAATGATGGCTTTATTGAACTCATAAAAGGCCCGGGCTGCAGCCTTTGGTGTTTTTCCATACAATTCATAAGCTTCTTCTTTAATAAAACCTGGGACAAATCCAAGTCTTGGGTCTAATCCTACTACTGTCGGATTTTTTGTTTTTTCGATCTTCTCTATTAATCGATCAATCATTGTCATTCCCCCTGTTCACATAAATTCACTTCTTATATCAGCTCTCCATTATTAAAAACCATTTTTCCACCTACAATGGTGTATTTAACTTTTCCTTTAACCCTATATCCGTGGAAAGGACTGTTCTTGCTTTTAGAAGCAAAACTGTTAACGTCAATTTCATATGTTTCATCCGGATCAATGATGGTGATGTCAGCAGTTTTTCCAACTTGCAGGGAACCTTTATCAATCCCCAGAAGCTTTGCCGGATTGGTACTCATTTTTTCTATAAGTTCTAAGGGTGTTAAAATGTTTTCTTCTACCAGGTGGGTAATGCTTAAAGGCAGAGCTGTTTCCAGGCCTACAATACCAAAAGCCGCCCTGTCATACTCGCAATTTTTCTCATCAATATGGTGAGGTGCATGGTCAGTGGCAATGATATCTATGGTGTGATCTTTTAAACCTTCTTTTAAGCTTTTAACATCTTTGGCACTGCGAAGAGGCGGATTCATTTTGGTATTGGCATCATAACCTTCTACAGCTTCATCCGTCAGAGAAAAGTGATGCGGACAAACTTCTGCACTGACATACTCTCCTCTTAATTTTGCTTCCCGTACCAGCTGAACGCTGCCTGCGGTGCTGATATGGCAGATATGAAGCTTTACTCCTGTGTTTCTTGCGAGAATGATGTCCCTTGCAACGATTACTTCCTCTGCATCGGCTCCAATACCCTTCATTCCAAGTCTTTCTGACATTTCCCCTGCATTCATCACACCGCCACCCACAAGGGTAATATCTTCACAGTGGGAAAGTACTGGAAGATTGAACATGCTGGCATACTTCATTGCTTTCTTAAGAAGCCCTGCATTCATAACAGTTTTGCCGTCTTCACTGATGGCGCAAATCCCAGCCTCAGCCATCTTCCCGATATTGGCAAGCTCTTCTCCTTTTTGGCCTTTAGTGATGCTTCCTATGGGAAGGACGTTTACGATGGCTTCTCTTTCGGCTTTCATCTTGATATATTCTACAAGAATCTCATTATCAACAACCGGATTGGTATTAGGCATGCAGCATATGGTGGTAAACCCACCCTTTGCTGCAGCCCTGCTTCCTGTTTTTATGGTTTCTTTATATTCGTATCCCGGTTCTCTTAGGTGAACATGTACATCGATAAGTCCTGGAGCCACCCAATATCCTTTAGCGTCTATGATTTGATCTGCCGAAGCACTTATATTTTCTTCAACTGCTGCAATAATCCCGTTCTCAACCAATATATCTTTGATCCCATCGGTTTTGGATGAAGGATCGAGTATGCGTCCATTTTGAATCAATATCTTCATTATTTTTTCTCCCCTCTGCTAATAAGTGTAATAATGCCATTCTGACTGCAACACCGTTTTTTACCTGCTCATTGATGACAGATTGCGAGCCGTCTATAATTTCCGTACTTAGCTCAATACCGCGGTTAACTGGTCCCGGATGCATCAACAGGGCATCCAGTTTTGCATATTTCATCATTTCTTCGTTAATTCCGAACAAATCTCTGTATTCCCTAAGGTCAGGGAAAAGACCGCCTTTTTGTCTTTCCATCTGGATTCTAAGACCCATGACGATATCCGCATCTTTTAGAGCTTCTTTGATATCCATTGTGACCTTAGCGCCTAAATACTCCATGTTTTTGGAGATCAAAGTCGAAGGCCCTCCCACAACCACATTGGCGCCTAATTTTGTAAGCCCAAACACATTGCTTCTTGCAACCCTGCTGTGTATAATGTCTCCTATGATCGCCACTTTCAAATCTTTAAAACTTTTCTTCTTTTCATATATGGTGTACAAATCAAGGAGTGCCTGGGTCGGATGTTCGTTCACTCCATCTCCTGCATTGATGACAGAGGCTTTGACATTTCTTGCTAATACATTAGCCGCTCCCGACATGCTGTGCCTTATGACCATAATATCAATGCCCATTTGGTCTAAAGTAATACCAGTGTCTACCAGGCTCTCTCCTTTATTGACGCTGCTGGTGGCAACCCCCAAATCAGAGACATCTGCTCCTAAATATTCTCCTGCCAGTGCAAAAGACATTTTCGTCCTCGTACTGTTTTCATAAAATAGTGTCACTATGCTGAAATTCTTAAGACTTTTTTCTCTTGCCTTTTTGTTCTCAATCTTTTCCTTCATCTCTCTGGCGGTTTCTAAAATGCCTAAAATTTCTTCGGCGGTCAAATCTCTTATTCCCAGAATATCCTTACGTTTTAGCATGGCAGCTCCTCCTTTTTTTTAACACAGACAAAAAGGCAATAAAGAGATTAACCCAAATCTCTTTATTGCCTTTTTCTGCCTTTTTAAAAAAGAAAATATAAAGCCAGGTAGAAATGAAAACTCTACCATTTTTTCTACCATGGCTTTTTCTTTATAATATTCAGTTGTTGCTTCAAATTTTCCATAACAAAAAAACGCACTGATGTCTCGCATCTAAATCTCTTCCTTTCCGGCCTCACGGGACCAAATTAAAGGTCGAAATGCGCTATCCATTTCAACATCATTATTTTTTCGATAATGTTATCATAGGTTCTTAGCTTTGTCAAGAAAAAATGGCCAGCTTTAATATTCAGATTCTTTTTTAGGAATAAGCTCTAATTTTTCCATAACTTCTTCAAATTTATTCATATTGATAGGCTTTGAAGCATAAGCTTCACATCCATATTCAAACGCTGTCTGTACCAATTCAGCTTCAGCTAAAGCCGTAGTCATTATAATTTTCGCTCTTTTTTCCGGCAGGATAAAGTTTTGAGCTTCCATGTCTCTGATGACCTTTAAAACCTTTACTCCATCGATTTTTGGCATCATAATATCCAGGCAAATCAAATCATAAGGTCTTTTCTCCCTCATAGCAAGCATATAAGCATCAATTGCCTCTAACCCATCCACTACAATATCACATTCTCCATATTGTGAGAGAAATTTTTTTAAAAGTTTTCTGCTCGCCAAATCATCTTCTGCAATCAATATTTTTAACATGTTCTCCCTCCTAAAAATTCGCGGACTTTTTATAAGTTTCAAGGCCGAAGCTTAATTCCATAGAATTCTCTACAGCAGCTTTAAAATCTCCCCTTCTTGCTGCCAACTCTATTTTAAATGCCTGATTTTTAAGTTCATCCACATCATGCTGGTTAAAAAATTCTTTAAGATTATGAGCAATTGCTTCTGCCTGGTCTAAGTCATTATCTTCCAGGCTTATAAAAAGCATTTTCATCATTTCTTCAGCTTCATGGATGATCGCGGTTAAAACTTCCGGAGATTTTAATTCTGAGGGGTGAATAAAGATCAATTCTCCATCTTCATTAAGCTTAGGAATATCATTAAAAGTAACTTCTTTAGAATTACGTTCCTGATGTTTTGTCTCCAACACATACTCAATGGTACTAAATAGCTCCTCCATCTTAACAGGCTTTGCAATATATGCATCCATTCCTAAATTAATGAAACGTTCTTTATCCCCCTGCAAGGCAAAAGCAGTAAGCGCAATAATTGGAGTATGCATATGGGCACCGTCTCTTTCCCGGATAAGATTTGATGCTTCAAGGCCATCCATTACAGGCATCTGTATATCCATGAGGATCACATCGTATTTTTTGCTTTTATGGGCATCTACAGCTTCTAATCCATTGTTCACAGCATCTACAAAGTGACCTTTTTTCTCCAGCATGCGAGAAATGACAATCTGGTTGATATAATCATCTTCCGCTAACAGAATATTTAAAGTCCTGTCTGTTTTATGGATAACTGCCTGCTCCACTGTTTTTTCTTCCTTCGTATTCCCTATCTTAAAAGGAATCGTAAAGTAAAAAATACTGCCCTTACCTTCTTCACTTTCAACCCATATTTTCCCCCCCATCAGTTCAACCAGTTGTCTGCTGATTGCAAGCCCTAAACCTGTTCCTTTATATTTTCTGGTATAAGACCCATCAATCTGGCTAAAACTCTTAAAAAGTTTAGCCATAGCACTTTTAGGAATCCCTATTCCCGTATCAGAAACAGAAAATTTAAGCTCTATACTTTCACTTGAAAAAGCTGTAGTGGTTATATCAATGGATACTTTGCCTTTTTCAGTAAATTTTACCGCATTACTGATTAAATTGTTCAGTACTTGCTGAAGTCTGTCGGGATCTCCAATTAAATATGAAGGTACATTGGAAGAAAAGGAATAAGTCAGTTCTAGCCCTTTCTCATCCGCGTTGATTATATGGCTTTTTACTGTTTTTTCGATCAGGTTCTGAATATTAAAATTAACCTTATGAATTTTAAGTTTCCCAGCCTCCATTTTGGAAAAATCCAGAATATCATTAATGATATTAAGAAGAGATTTCGCACATATCTTTGCAGTATTGAGGTTTTCTCTCTGTTCCTCGTTAAGATCTGTAAGCAATGTCAAGTCAATCATTCCTACGATACCATTCACTGGCGTTCGTATTTCATGACTCATATTGGCAAGGAATTCGCTCTTGGCTCTGTTAGCTGCTTCTGCCTCATCTTTCGCCTTTCTTAAATCTTCAGAATGCCTTTTGTCTTTTGTAATGTCTTCTATGGCAATCATTACATGGTCCTCCATAGAAAGAAATATTGGCAGAAAGCTGATACGATACCAGGACTTAACCTCTTGTCCATTCTCAAAATTTACTTGAGAAATAACGATATCATTACACGAGGCACCTGATTCGAAGACTTTATTGATACTTTCGCTGATTAGGCAAGATGTGCAACTTCCGTCCAAACCACATTTTTGATGATAGATTCCAAGGCAACATACTCCATTTCCCAATTTTTGCCCTATAAGATTTATGTTTTCCAGACCCACCATACTTAAAAAAGCTCTGTTCACCTGCTTAATCTCTTTGGTTTTATCAACAAGAATGACCCCCATAGGAATGAATTCAAACAGAGTCTTCAAATTATCTTTTTCGAGTCTTAGCTCTACTTCCATCTGTTTGATCCGATGAATCTCCCTAAAGACGATAATAACCCCCTGGATTTTTCCGCAGGAGGATTGGATAGGCGAACAACTGGCTGAAATAAATTTTTTACTTCCATCTTTGGTAATCAGAGCGGAATTGTTTTGAAGTCCAACGGTACTTTTTGTTTCCAGGACTCGTTCAACAGGATTTTTTAATATTTCATTGGTATACATGTTAACGATTTTAAATACATCTCTTATATTGATTTTATAGGCTTCTTCTGCATTCCAACCAGTAATTTGGGTAGTAACCTGATTGATGTAAAGTATATCCCCTTCCGTATTGGTAATGATTAAACCGTCTCCAATGCTTGCCAAAGCTGCTGTCAGAAATTCATGATCTTCTCTTACCATCGGATTCATATTCATATTTTAATCCTCTCTACTCCTTTTATTTAACATATGGAGAGAATCAAATGATTCTCTCCATATCAGCCGGATACTTTATTCAATGATCCATTAATATTTCCCAAATTCAGAATCATTCAGAATGATCTTTCCAGTAGTGGCAGCAGTCCCTTCTCCATATAAATCTTTTTCAACAGATGATTTTTTCAACCGTTCTTCTCTGTTTGTCCCATTATAAAAGTCTGTAGCGACATTCTTATTAGAACGCTTTAAGGTGCCAGAATGCTTTAATTTAAATTTTGTAACCTGCTTTCTTAACATATCAGCCTGACTTGCCAATTCTTCACTGGCAGCGGCACTCTCCTCAGAGGTAGCCGAATTCGTCTGAACCACTTGTGAGATCTGCATAATTCCCTGGTTGATTTGAGCGATGCCATTGGCCTGTTCACTGGAGGCAGTAGCAATATCTCCTATAAGATTGGCTACCTTTGAAATACGCTGAACAATATTGTTTAATGCCTCAGCCGTTTCATTGGCAATCTTTGTCCCTGTTTCAACCTTCTTAATAGAACCTTCTATCATGGCTGTTGTCTCTTTTGCTGCATTGGCTGATCGGGCTGCCAAGTTTCTCACTTCCTCCGCAACAACTGCAAAACCTTTTCCGTGCTGTCCTGCTCTTGCCGCCTCTACTGCAGCATTAAGGGCCAGTATATTGGTTTGGAATGCTATATCATCGATCACTTTAATAATTTTGGATATATTATTGGATGCACTATTGATTTCTTCCATAGCTTTCAGCATTTCATTCATTTGATCTTTTCCTTGTGCGGCATTTGTTTGTGCTGTATCTGCCAAATCATTGGCTTGTTTTGCATTCTCCGCATTTTGCCTTACTTGCGAAGAAATTTCTTCAAGGGATGCAGTCAATTCCTCAATGGAACTGGCCTGCTCTGTCGCCCCCTGAGACAACATTATACTGGAATCCGACAATTGCTTTGAACCGGTGGCAACCTGATCCGCTGCAAAAGTTATATTGGTCATAATCTCATTAAGATTATCCGACATTTTTCTGAAAGATACTGCCAGGTTTCCGATTTCATCTCTGCTATATATATCCAATTCTACGTTTAAATCCCCATCAGCAATTCTTTCAGCAGTGTCAGCCAATTGTCTTATTGGAGTACTGATAATATGGGATACACTTAATCCAAGAATAACAGATATGATAACGCCTCCAAGGACAATGAAAATCATCAAAAGAGTTGCCGAATTTGCAAGACGAGTATTCTCATCAGCTTTTGTCTGAGCGTCTTCAATTTTTATTTGAACCAGATTGTCTAAGTTTGACTGTATTGCATCGGCAACTGCAGTCATACCTTGTTTCATATATAATAAGGCTTCTTCGTCTTTATTACTTTTACACAAAGCCACAAGTGTTTCTAACTGAGACTCAAATTCAGACATATTACTTAAATAATTATTAAATTCATTTCTGGTTCTATCCGCCAAAATGGTCTTTTCAAAGCTGGCAGCCAGTGTATGGAGTTCTGAAAGATACGTTTCAACCGTCTTATAAGTTGAATTGATTTCATCCAGATCATCTTCTAAAACCATATTCCTAATATTAACACGAATTTTCTGAAAAACAATTGACATTTGCCCAACTTCAGACAGAGGTACAGTCATATTTTCATATAATGTATTATCATTACGGTCCATTTGCTTTATATTTATTATACCAATAAATCCTACTATTCCGGCAATAAATGCAACAATCACAAAAGTTGTAATGAGTTTTGCAGATATTTTCATATTATGAAACCATTTCATATAGATCCCCCCTAGATTTCTGATAAATTCTTCGTTTCTTCTTCATTGAGTAATTTATCGCAATCTAATAATAGTTTTACTTCGTTTCTAACCTTACCAATGCCTTTTAAATATTTGTTCCCTCCTTTACTCATATCAGGGGGGGCTGCAATTTCATCTTTATTAATAGTAAGAACCTCCGATACACTGTCTACGATTAATCCGATGGATACATCTCTTATGTCTATAACGATGACACAGGTTCTGTCATTGTATTCTTTAAAATGTTTCTTAAACCGTAATCTTACGTCCATTACAGGAATGATTTTCCCTCGTAAGTTAATAATCCCCCTAATATACTCAGGTAGTTCAGGTACTTCCGTTATGAGTTGTATGCCTATGATTTCTGTCACATACCTGATCTCAAGCCCATAATTTTCATTTTCAAGGACAAAAATGGGATATTTACCTTTCTGAGTGTCTTCTTCCTGTCCCTGTAATTCTTGTGCTGCCACTTGGTCCATATAGCCACCCTGGTAACTTAAACAGAACTATTGATATGAATAAGCTCAGCTACATCCAAAATCAAACTGATGCTTCCATCTCCCAGCAAAGTACAGCCCGCCAATCCCTCTATTTTTTTCATATTTTTTATATAGGCAGGTAAGGCTTTAACAACAACTTGCTGTTGTCCCAGCATCTGATCTGCAAAAAGGCAAAGGGCCTTGTTTCCCTGTTCTACCATGATGAGAATTCCCTCTGTAAAATCTTTAATCTCTGTATCCACTCCAAAATACTCATGCAAACGGAGAATAGAATAACATTCTCCCCTCACCATAATCATTTCATTGCCGTCTGGATCTTTAATAATATCTGTTTCCTTAGGTCTAAAAGATTCTTTTATGGATACAGTAGGAATTGTATACCGAGCGTTTCCGACTTTTATCGTCATTCCATCAACGATTGCCAAGGTCAGTGGAATTTTTAACGTAATCGTCGTGCCTTTTCCCTCAACACTTTCTACCGCTACAGATCCTCCGATATTTTCCAGATTCTTTAATACCACATCCATTCCAACGCCTCTTCCGGAAAATTCGGATATACTGTCTTTGGTTGAAAATCCCGGAAGCAAAATCAGCTCATAAATTTCTTTGTCACTCATTTCACTTTCTGGTTTTGTAAGCAGATTATTTTCTCTTGCTCTTTGCAATATCTTTGCTTTATTAAGTCCTCTTCCATCATCTTTTACAATGACCAGGACGTCTCCTCCTGCATTTTTAGCTTCTAAAATAAGGGTTCCAACTCTGGGCTTCCCTATAGCTTCCCTTTCCTCTCCACTCTCTATTCCATGGTCAATGGCATTTCGAATTAAATGCATGATCGGGTCTGAAATATGTTCGATGATGTTTTTGTCTACTTCTGTTTCTTCTCCTACAAGTTTAAGCTGTACTTCCTTATTAAGTTTCTTGGTCATATCCCTGACAATCCTGTGCATTTTATGGAAAGTAGTAGAAAGAGGAACCATTCGAATGGACATCACCATATCCTGAATTTCACTGGTAATCTTATGGAGCTGTCTTGCAGCTTTTTGAAAATTGTTAAGTTCCAGTCCTGCTAAATCTGGATTTTGCACCACCATTGCTTCTGCAATTACCATTTCTCCTACCAAATCCATGAGTTTATCCAGCTTTTCTACATTCACACTGATCATCGTCTGACTAACAGATACAGAGGATGTCTCCTGAGTTTGAATCTTCGGAACCTTTATAGGGCTTTCTTCCACATTTCTTTTAGGAGGTTTAACGAATTGGTTAAATTCTTCGTCATTTTCCAGCTGAATCAACTCTAAATCCTTAAGAAACATGGTCTGCATGAGTAACTTATGGATTTCTTCATAGGATTGATCTGTCCTTACATAAACCTGGAAGCCCTGCTTTTTAATCACTTCCGCAGTATGGTCATTTTCCATGATATCTTCTGGAATATAATAAACTTCAGATGTCAATTCTTTTAGATGGTGTACGATGGTGTATGCCCTGATGTTCTCCATTTCACAGCCATCTTCAAAAAATACAGTTGCCTTAAAGCAATTCCCATTTAAAACTTTACTGGACTTATCCGGTGGGATATAATACTGCTGCTTTTCAGTCGTTTCGGGTTTTTTAGGCTGAATCTCCGAAGGATTTTGTTGTTTGATCAAAGAGAGGAATTCTTTGATCGTATTAATCAGTTGAGAACAGTCTCCATCCACTTCCTGTCCGTCTTTTATTTTTTGAAGCTCAATTTTTATAAAATCTATACCCTCCAGCACCAGGTCTGAAACAACAGAATAATCTATGTCTTTGGGCTTTTCTTCACGAATATAATAGAACAAATCTTCCATAGAATGGGCAAGAGTGGATATATTGTTGAAAAGCATCATTGCTGAAGATCCTTTAATGGTGTGCATTATACGAAAAATTTCATTAACAGATTCTTGACTATAAGAATTGGTTTGCTCGCATAAAAGAATAATTGTCTCCAACTGTTCGATATTTTGAGTAGTTTCAAAAATATACATCTCAAGCATTGGCTCATTGGCATACAGTTCAGACATAGGTATCACCCCCTGGCATTATATACATAATCATTCTTTTTATCACCAAAAACATCCAGCAATAACTGGGTTATTTGTCTCATTTCATTCCTCAGAGAAAATCTGAACCCTTTTATCCTCCACTTAAAACAAAGTCCTATAAATGTTGAATAGATTATATCTGCCAGTATTTCCGCATCTATATCATTTTTTATAATATTCGATTCCTGGGCTATTTTAATAAGTTCCTGTATATTCTCTAAACGACTTAAAGAAATGTCTCTAGCTTTAGTTTCCAGTTCGGGGATGCCGCGGAAAAGTTCGTAAGCTTGCATAAGAGCAGTTATTTGAGGATAATTTTCATAATATGAAGCATAGGAATCTATATAGAATATAATGGCTTCTCTGGGCGAGCTTTTCTTTGATTTTTCTATAGAAGTGAAGAATAGATCTTTATCATATACTGAAAACTGTTCTAAGACAGCCAGAAATATATCATTTTTCTTGGGAAAATATTTGAAAACAGTACTTTCGGAAAGTTCTAATCTCCTCGCAATTTCCTTAGTAGAAACTGAATGAATGCCAAATTCATGAATAAGTTCAATGGCATTTAATATAATGCTTTCTCTTCTGTGAGTTAAATTCGAACCCATTTTTTACCACCCCAGTGAGTTCTGACTTACTATATTGGTAAAATTATACGATAAATATTCTGTCTTGTCAATATTTATTGAATTTTATCTACAAATATCGATTTAAGACTGAATTTATCCTAAGTGTGAAGCAACTGTAATCCCCAGAATGATACCAATCATCGTTCCAATGGTAGATAATCGTCCTCCCCACATTTCCTTTGATTCGGGAAGGATCTCCCCGCAAGTTACATAAAGTATAATCCCTCCTGCAAATCCCAATGAAAGCGTAACAAAAAGTATGGATATTCCACTGATTAAATAACCTATAATACTTCCCAATTCCATAGGCAGAGCAAAAATAAAGGCATAATAAGCGATAACTTTCTTTTTTATACCTGCTTCTTTTAAAGGAATAGCGATGGCAATTCCTTCCGGTATACAGTGAAGGGCAACTATCAAGGCAAGTCTAATACCGGCATCAATCGAACTTTGAGCCAATGCACCTATGGCAATACCTTCTGGTATATTGTGAATCGAGATGCCCAAAGCCATCAATAATCCTGTTTTAAGATATTGGGAACCTTTGAAATGCTTAATTTTCTTCATATAGGCATCAAGTATATTGTCCAATTTTACTGTTAAGAGAACGCCTAAAGAAACTCCAATAATTCCAATATATAATCCTCCACGCGAAAAAGCTTCCGGAAAAAGATCAAAGCAAACAGTAGCAATCATCAGTCCGGCTGTAAATCCCATAATGGTTCCCTGAAATCGCTTTCCCTTTTTAGAAGTGAGAAAGGATAATAGGATTCCTGTTAAAATACCCATAAATCCAGTCATGTACCCTAATCCGAAACTGGAGGCTGCCGAAAACATAAAATCACCCCATAAGATACAGTTCTCTTAATTATCTTATGGGGTGATTTATTCAAATAGAATAAAGTTATTGGTGTTCTATAAGTCCCTTCATTGAATAAATAGGGACAGTAAACATAATACCTTTCCCAAGATTTTTTATGTCTATATTTAATGCATGTTCTATTTTATCCATCACTTTCAGTACCGTATCCTCGTCCTTAATGACAGAAAATACAGTCTTTCCATGTGTACTGCTATAATCCAGATTTCTCATTGAACTTGCAATCATAGGAATATAAATATCATCCATGCTGTATAAATTTGCAGAGCCTACCGAATCCATAACAGTAGCCCCTGTAATATTGAAGCTTTTTAGACACTTTAATACCGTTTTTAAATTTTTGGCATTACTTAATACTATAAAAAGGACATATCCTTTTGGTTCCATTCAATCGCCCCTTTATCCATTGACGAAAAATTTTAATAATATTCGCTTTTTAATTCTTTATCCAAAATCTTTTTCTTTTCCCTGCTTTCAATATGTCTCTGAAGTTCTCCTCCCCGCATATGGGTCACCGGCAATACGAACATAATACCTTTATTCGGCTTTTGCATATCTCCTCCAAGAATTCTTTCCACATACTCCATAACGAGCTCCACTTGCTCTTCTCTTTCAATAACCGAAAAAATCGTTTTATTACTTTGTGTACCTCCCTCTAAAGATTTCATAAATCCACCAATCAACGGGATATCATATCTGGATTTTTCTTCAATGGCTCTGGACCCCATACTGTCAATCACGGTTGCACCTCTAATGCCTAGCTGTCGTATTTTATACAGTATATCAGGAAGATATTCCACTTCATTTAATACAATAAATAATGCATACATAGTGTATCTTCTCCTTTATTATAAGTATTTTATTAAACCTAAACAGTTTCCTGGGCCTTCTCATTACTGAAGGCAT
The DNA here is from genome assembly GCF_016908775.1 of Defluviitalea raffinosedens. NCBI lineage: Bacteria > Bacillati > Bacillota > Clostridia > Lachnospirales > Defluviitaleaceae > Defluviitalea > Defluviitalea raffinosedens. The sequence continues at coordinate 61,992 of NZ_JAFBEP010000005.1, forward strand.
ACTTTAGAAGAGGAGGCGTCACTAAAGTAGAAATGACAACTAAAAGAACGATGCTTGTAAAGGTAGCATCTGTGATCACTTTAGCGGCAACACCTTGACTGGCAATAATCAACGCTACTTCTGCTCTTGCAATCATACCAACACCTATTTGTAATGCCTGTCTTAATTTAAATTTGGATAATAAAGCTCCCAATCCACATCCTATGATTTTTCCAAATACGGCAATAAGCACAACCACAATTGCATATTTCCAATACTTTAAAATTTCTGATGTAATCGCTACTTTTAACCCAATGCTCACAAAAAAAATCGGTGTGAATAAAGAATATGCCAGTACCTGAATCCTATTAGTGATCTTGCGTTGATAAGGAGTTGTAGAAAAAATAACTCCAACTACATATGCACCTGTAATCGCAGCAATCTTAAAGACTTCAGCCATAAATGCAAACAGAAAACACAAAATAATGGCAAAAACAATAATTCTCTCACTCCAGGCCGAATCCATAGCAAAAGAAGTAATTAATTTGGATATAATGACTCCAATGATAAAAGATAATATAAAGAAAGATACAATTCTAATGATTAACCCAATGATATTGCCATTTCCCGATGGATTAGCCATCCCTGTAATAACCGCCAGTAAGACAATGCCCAGTACATCGTCTATAATCGCTGCTCCCAGTATAGAAACTCCCTCTTTGCTGTTCAGCTTTTTCATATCTCTTAATACTGATACCGAAATACTAACAGAAGTAGCTGTTAAAATGGTTCCTATGTAAAGAGCAAAAAGTAATTGCTGATGTCCATCACCTCCAGGCAGATATTCTTTAAAGAAAACATATGGAATGATCGTTCCAAAAAATAAAGGAAAAATAACACCTCCGACAGCAATAAGAGAAGCACCCTTACCAGAAGACTTTAATTCATTAATATCCGTTTCCAACCCTGCTAAAAACATCAGGAATATAACTCCGATTTCAGACATCGTATGAATCATTTCATTTTGTCCATTAAGCCATCCTAATACAGTCGGTCCTAAAATAATTCCTAAAAGAATTTGTCCTAATACCTTAGGCATTTTGATGAGACTTGAAAGCCATCCTCCTATGGAAGCAGCACTTAAAAGAAGTACCAAATCCAAAAGGAACTTCTTTTCTTCCAATCCTTGTAAAAGAGATTCTATACCACCCATGATCATTCCTCCTAAAATATTAATTTCATTATCGCCTGTACATTATAGGTTTTACACCTTAGAAATTATATTATTAAATATGGATAATAAAATTATATTATAAAAATTAATCCTATTCAAACTCGGTATACAGTATCCAGAATTAAAGAATATAAAAATGCCCAGGCGTCTTGCCCAGGCGTCGTTTATTGAACTTCATTTTTAAGCTTTTCTGTTTGGTCAACTGTAATAAGATTCTCAATAACCTCATCTAAGTCCCCGTCCAGAATATCATCTAATCTGTGAAGGGTCAAACCTATTCTATGATCTGTTACTCTTCCTTGAGGGAAATTATAAGTACGGATTCTTTCATTTCTGTTTCCTGTTCCCACTTGGCTTTTTCTTGCTGCTGCCAATTCCTTCTGTTGTTTTTCCAGCTCTATTTCATATAATTTTGCCCTAAGAACTTTTAGAGCTTTTTCTTTATTTTTTAGCTGGGATTTTTCATCCTGACAACTTACAACGATTCCCGTAGGCATATGAGTGATTCGTACAGCGGAATCTGTCGTGTTAACACTTTGTCCACCATTTCCTGAAGAACGGAAAACATCCACCCGAATATCGTTCATATCCAATTCAACGTCAACTTCTTCAGCTTCCGGAAGCACCGCAACGGTAACCGTAGATGTGTGAATTCTTCCTCCAGACTCTGTAACTGGAATACGTTGAACACGATGTACTCCACTTTCATATTTGAGCCTTGAATAAGCACCGCTTCCCTGAATCATAAATACAATTTCTTTAAAGCCTCCAATGCCGATTTCATTGCTGTCCATAATTTCTACTTTCCAGCGTTTTCTTTCGGCATATCTTGAGTACATTCTAAAAAGATCTCCTGCAAATAGAGCTGCTTCGTCTCCTCCTGCTCCTCCACGAATTTCAACGATAACATTCTTCTCATCGTTAGGGTCTTTAGGAAGAAGAAGGATCTTTAACTCTTCTTCAATCTTAACAATTTTGTCCTTATTTTCTGCCAGTTCTTCTTTCACCAGCTGACGAAAGTCTTCTTCCAAATTATCTTCTAAAAGCATATTGGCTTCTTCAATCGCTTCTTTCGTTGCTTTGTATTCTTTATATTTTTCAACCAAAGGACGCAAATCGCTGTATTCCTTCATCATTTTTTGCCATTCACTTTGGTTGCTGATCACTTCAGGGTCACTTATTTTTTCTGAAAGAATCTCATATTTTTTTAGTATTTCTTCTAATCTGTCAAACATGCTTTCACCCCTATTCCTTTATTCCAAAAACTACTCTGTTCAGCCCTGCCAAATCTTTTTTTATTTCAACACTATTAAATCCATGGGATTTTAAAAGCCAAGCGACTTCATCTCCCTGATTATATCCTATTTCAAAAAGAAGAATTCCTCCAGATTTAAGATATTCTTTTCCGTCTTTAACAATGAACCGATAAAAATCCAATCCATCTTTTCCCCCGTCTAAAGCAATTGTCGGCTCATATTCACTCACTTCTTTCATAAGACCTTTGATTTCATCTGTAGGAATATATGGGGGATTGGATACAATCATATCAATGGTTCCTTTTAAATCTTCAGGAACTCCTTTAAAAAGATTGCTTTTTATAAAATGAACCCTGTCATTAACTTGATTCAACTTTGCATTATGTTCTGCCACATTAAGGGCAGGCTCTGAAATATCTATACCAATAACGCGGCTTAATGGAGCATAGTAAGCAATACTTATGCCAATACAGCCTGAGCCCGTACAAACATCTAAAACTTGAAATTCTTTTTTCCGATCGATCAATTCCAATGCCGTTTCAACCAATATTTCTGTATCCTGCCTCGGAATTAAAACATGATTATTGACATAAAAAGGAAGAGACATAAACTCCTGTTCATTAGTCAAATACTGAGTAGGAGTTCCCTTTAGCCTTCTATAAATAAGGTCTTTATAAACTTTTTCCTGTTCTTCTGAAATTTCATCCTTTGAATGTGTAAAAAGTTGAACTCTGGAGAAAGAAAGAACATGGGAAAGAAGAATTTCCCCATCCAATGCCCATGTTCTGATATGAGCATCCTTTAATAGGGCCTTTCCCTCAGCCAGGACTTTTTCAATTGTCTTCTTCATCCTCCAGAACTCCTTTCAATGCAGTGATTGCTACCTCAATCTGTGCATCATCTGGTTCTCTGGTGGTGAATGTCTTTTGCAGCCACATTCCCGGAATACTAATCCAGCAGGCTAACTTAGTTTCCGATTTCCTTGCCCATCGGATGACTTCATAGGAAAGCCCTGCAATGAGCGGAACAAAAATAATTCTGCTCAACACCCTAAGTAACGGGCTTTCAATATTAAATACTGCAAAAACTGCAACACTGACAAGCATTACGACAAGAAGAAAACTGGTTCCACAACTCTTATGCAGTCGGCTGTGTTTTTTTACGTTTTCAACGGTTAGCTCTTCTTCATGTTCCAGGCAGTTTATGGTTTTATGCTCTGCACCATGATATTGAAATACTCTTTGAATATCCTTCATCTGGGAAATCAAATAAATATAAATAAGAAAAATAGCAATTCTAATAGCACCTTCTAAGAGATTTTGAAGCCAAACATTGGTAATGAAATTCTTAAATAATCTGGATAAGAAAAGAGGTGTCACCATAAATAAAGCAATCCCCAATATAATGGATACAACAATTGAAAATCCTATCAAATAATCTTCTAATTTATCCCCAAGTTTTTTCTCTAGATACTCTTCAACCTTTGAAGGTTTGCTTTCCTCTTCCACTTCAAAAAATTCTGCAGAATACGCCAATGTTTTAATCCCTATCACCATAGAATCGATAAACACTGCAACACCTCTAAGAAGAGGAAGTTTAAATATAGCATACTTCGTCATAATAGCAGTAACTGGCTTTTTATCCATAACGATTTCCTGGTCCGGTTTTCTAACTGCCACAGTATAAGTTTTTGATCCTCTCATCATAACGCCTTCAATAACGGCCTGCCCGCCAACATTTGTACGCTTCAAATCCCTCACCCCCTGTCATATTGTTAACAAATTAACCCTTCTATTCATAACTTACAGAACTATCGCATTTTTGAACAAAAAACTTAATTCTTTCAAGCAGGATCAATTTTCCTTGTTTAAAAAAAAGGGTTGAGTGCAACCGCCTCAACCCCTTACTGTTCTTGCCCAATTCCATATCTTTTATTGAACTTATCAATACGACCTTTTGCCGCTGCTGCTTTTTGTTTCCCGGTATAGAAAGGATGACATTGGGAACAAACTTCTACACGTATTTCTTTCTTTACAGAACCTGTTTTAAAAGTATTTCCACAGTTACATACTACTGTAGCTTCTTCATAATTTGGATGAATATCTGCTTTCATTCTTTTCACCTCTTTCACACAATATCTGCTTTAGACTTTTATCCGTTTTATTTCTCTATATAATATCTCTATAGCGACAACATTCGTATTATAACATATACCTTCCATTGTTGCAAGGGTAGTTTTAATTTACAATTTTTTCTCAATAATACTGATAAACTCCTGATTATTTTTTGTATGCATAAGCGTATCAATAATACTTTCTGTTACATCAGTAGAAGTCATACGACTCATGGCTTTGCGTATTCCATAAACCACTTCCAGTTCGTTTTGGTTAAGAAGCAGTTCTTCTCTTCTGGTTCCTGACTTGTAAATATCAATAGCTGGAAAGATGCGTTTTTCTGAGAGCCTTCTGTCTAAAACCAATTCCATATTTCCTGTTCCCTTAAATTCTTCAAAGATCACTTCATCCATTTTACTTCCTGTTTCTACTAAAGCTGTTCCTAGAATCGTGAGACTACCGCCTTCCTTAATATTTCTTGCGGCTCCGAAGAATTTTTTAGGCATATGAAGTGCAGCAGGATCAAGACCTCCAGATAAAGTCCTGCCACTGGGAGGAATTGTAAGATTATAGGCCCTTGCCAAACGGGTAATGCTGTCTAATAAAATAATAAGATCTTTTTTCTGTTCTACCAGCCTTTTAGCCCTTTCCAATACCATCTCTGCAACCCTTTTGTGATGCTCTGGTTGTTCGTCGAAAGTTGAATAAACGACTTCAACATTTTCTCCTTGAATGGATTGCTTCATGTCAGTTACTTCTTCGGGTCTTTCATCTATGAGAAGTACAATCAGTCTGGCTTCCGGATGGTTTTTAGTGATTGCATTGGCAATCTTTTTTAAAAGCACTGTTTTCCCTGCTTTAGGAGGTGCTACAATCATTCCTCTCTGACCTTTTCCTATAGGCGCTATTAAATCAATAAGTCTCGTGGACAGCTCTAATTGGTCACATTCCAAACGAATTTTTTCTGTAGGGTAGATGGGTGTTAGATCTTCAAAATTGGGACGTTTGGCTGCAACATCAGGATGATCTCCATTAACTTCTTTTACATACAATAATGCGCTAAATTTTTCATTTTCTTTAGGAATACGTATATTTCCCTTCACCAAATCTCCTGTTTTTAAATTAAATCGTCGTATTTGAGAAGGAGAAACATAAATATCTTTAGTCCCCGGAAGATAGTTTTCAGAACGTAAAAAACCATATCCATCTGCCAGTACTTCCAATACGCCTTCTTCAACGATCCCACTGTCTAACTGTCCAATTCCCGTTGGAACTTTAATTGCATCCTGAGAATCTTCCTTATCTTCAATTCCTTTATCTGCAATTTCCTTGTCTTCGTTTTCTTTCACTTCATCCATCGAACGGACTTCATTCATTGAATGGATTTCATTTATTAATTCTATAAGTTCACTTTTTTTGTATTTTGAAACACTTTTTACTCCTAGTTCTTTTGCTATTTCCCTTAAGTCCGCAAGGGTCTTACTGCTCCAATCATTATCCATGTTTTACCACCTTTATGCTTACAGTTTTGGTATTTCTAATTTCATGCCTTTTATTAAATCATTTTCGCTTTTCAAATGATTATAATTCATGATCTTTTTGTAATACCGTCCATTGCCGTATAACTTTGTACTGATCTTCCATAAAGTATCTCCCTCTTGCACGGTATAATATGTAACCTGAGTAGTCTGTGCACTTGTGGTTTCACTTTTTTCATTGGTTTGGGAAGATTCAGTTTCAGAGGATTTAGAGGATACTTGGGAAATGATTAAAGACTGTTCCTGGATTTGAGACTTAAGTTCTTCTATTTCTGATTTCAGACGTAAATTTTCAGAGGATAGTTCTTGATTTTCTTTTTTTAAACTACTAATTTGGGTATTTAATTCTTCTATTTGTTGTTGACTTGCCTGGGCTAATTCAGTTTCTCTGCTATTAAATAAGGATTGTATCGAATTGAATGTCACCCACATTATTATAATGATTAATAAAGCGCCTGTTCCTAGCACTGCAATACGCATAATCTTTTTTTTCAAGCTATGTCTTTTCTTTTTTTTCCGCCTTGCCGTAAGGCTATAAAAGTTCTCCAATTCTTCTGCCGTGAGCCTGCGTTCCTGGTTAAGAGGATTCGTCTCCCTCAGCAAAGCATCCAATTCTTCTTTAATCCTTTTTTGCTCTTCGCGTTCAAAATAGTCCTGTTCTTCAAGCTCATAATCATTTTCAACATAATCTTTATCTTCCATCATTAGTACATCTCCTTGCTTTTAACTTTGGAATATAGTAAAAATATAACATTATTCTATACTATATGTCCATCTTAAAACAAATATATACATATCTGGAATTAGTCTCATCTCATAGTAAAATAGTCCTACCTTTTTTAAGATATATAATCGTCTGAGCTTGAATAAATTTTAAGTCCTCATTGTTCCTCGTTAATAAGCTCATCTCATTTCCACAAAGTTTACATCTTAATTTTATTACATTCGTAAGTACATCCATTTCTACATTATTATTGCCACATTCACAATGAATCTTACCTAATTCAGCCAAATCATGTATATAATTAATACTTTCAATAGATACTTCGATATTCTTACACAATTCAGGGATTCCCATTTCTTCCAGAATAGACTTGAGCAGATCTTCATGATGATCCAATGCATCTCGGACACTCTCGTCTTTTCCAATAAATCCAATTTTCATATTTTTTTTGGGACATTGAAGGGTTTTTAACGAATCGGAAAAGAAATTATCCATAGAAAAGCCAAAGGTATGTATTTCACTGCATAAAAAGCAAGGGACCAAAATAGAGATCTTTTTTCTATCTTTAAAAATAATTCTAATAGAAGTTTTTCCACATTTGCAACCTAGATATTCTTCTTTTTTACCTGAAAAATTAAAAAGTGAAAAATCATTAAAACAAAACCTTCCACAAGCTGCACACTGAAAGACTATCGTCTGTTCTTTTCCTAACATCATCCCTATCACCTGCCTTTTATAATGAATTCTTCAAAATAACAAGAATTCCTTTTTACTGGGATAGGGATTTTAACCAAAGGGCTTTTGATATTTGATATGTAATAACAATAATGGGCGAAAACCTTCGCCCGACATACTAAAATGCTATGACAAGTCCCCCATCATCTGCATAGGTGGAACTTAAACCTCTCATTTCTACAATAATGATATCTTTAAAATTATATTTCTTAAGAACTTCTTCTTTAAATTTTAAAGCCCTTTCCAAGCAATTGCAATGGGCAATACCTAAAATTTTCTCTTCGAAATTCTTTCCTTCTTCTCCTATGATATCTACAAATTTATCAAATGCCTTTTTATAGCCTCTTACTTTTTGAACCAGTCGGATAGTTCCTTCTTCTGTTGAACCCATAATCGGCTTAATAGATAATACAGAAGCGATCTTTGCAATGAAAGGACTAAGACGTCCTGCTTTTGCTAAATGATCCAGGCTTTCCAGCAGGAAAAATGTCTTCATTTCTTTAATATATTTATTCACTTTCTGTACAATCTCTGATTCTTCAAGATTAATTTTTGATAACTCGTGGATTTTAAGCGCTATGAGTGTTTCTCCCACCGAAGCGCTAAGAGAATCGAATACATGTATGAATTTGTTTCCTACTTCTTCCAAATACATCTCTTTTGCCAATACGGCACTATTATAGGTTCCACTTAGATTCGAAGATAAAGTAACGACAAATACACTATCGTCTCCTTCATACTTTTTCATAAACTCCTCCGGAGACGGGCAAGCTGTCTTCGGTGCAGATTTGCACTCGCTCATTTCCTTTACATATTCTCTAACATCTAATTGCTCATCATCAACATATTTTTTGTCTTCCAATTGAAGTGTTAAAGGGGCAATTTCAATGTTTATTTCTTCTTTCATTTGAGCTGTCAAATCACAACTACTGTCTGCAACAATTTTAATCCCCATTATAGACCTCCTACTTTTATTATCCTATTATATTAATACAAGAATCATAATTATGCAAATTTATGAGTATAAATAAAGTAAAAATTTATGTTATATTCTGTTAGAACTCTTCTGTATCAGTGATATCGTTTCGAAGGCCATATTTAAGGAATGATTCTACGATATGAGCAGGCACCGGCTTACTCCAATAATACCCCTGCCCAATATCACATTGAAGAGAATATAACTCCTTAAGCTGCTCTTCTTGTTCAATGCCTTCTGCAATAGTCTTTAAATTGAGATGATGAGCCATGGAAATAATTGCATTTACAATAGCTTTATCATCTGTATCTTTAGTAATGTCTCTAATAAAGGATAAATCTATCTTCAAATGGTCTACCGGAAACTTCTTCAGATAGCTCAAAGAAGAATATCCTGTACCAAAATCATCGATTGAAATAGTGAAACCAGCATGTTTCATTTCTTTTAATACTTCATAGGTCGCAGCAATATCTTCCATAAAAGTAGATTCCGTAATTTCAAATACAATTAAATTCGGATTTAAATCATATCCTTTTACTGCTTCCATAATATCTTCCAATAAAGTACTGCTTCTGAACTGGACCGGCGAAAGATTAATGGCAACCGGCACAACATGATAGCCTTGATCAATCCACTCTCTTAGCTGACGGCATACGATTTGAATGATCTGACGGCCCACTTCCTTGATAAATCCTGTTTCTTCGAGAATAGGTATAAAAACCCCCGGTGAAATGATGCCACTTTCTCTATCATCCCATCTCACTAACGCTTCAAGTCCTGCTAATGTATGGGTTTTTAAATTAAAATACGGCTGATAATAAACGGTAAATTCATTATTTTTAATTGCTTTTAAAAGTTTATTTTCCATCAATAAAAAATTCTTGGCATCCGAATTCATGTGTTCTCCATAGAACATATATGTGTTCGTTTCACTTCTTCGTGCCAAAGAAAGAGCTATTTCTGTCTTGGATAAAAGCTGCTTCATATCTTTCCCATCATTAGGATATATAGAAATTCCCATAGACATAGAAAGCACTATTTCCTGCTCATCTATTCTAATGGGCTGCTGAATTAATTTAAAAATTTTATCTATATATACGAAGATATCTTCAGAACTTTTTATATCTTCTAATATAATTCCAAATTCGTCTCCTCCGATACGGGCAACTACATTTTTCTTGCCTATGGCTTTTGATAATTGATTTCCAATGCTTCGAAGCACCATATCCCCGATTTCGGTACCAAAGGTTTCATTAATAAAAATAAACTTATTGATATCCATAATAAGAATTGCTACTTTTCTGGTTCCTAATTCTGCATTGGTTATGGCTTGAGTAATTCTTCTACTAAATTCGGTACGATTCGGCAAACCTGTGATCATATCATAATAAGAAAGATAATAGAGCTTGTCTTCTAATACCACACTTTCCGTAATATCTTTTCCTGTTGAAACGAAGTATAGTATCTCTCCGTCTTCACTTTTTAGGGGCGAAATACTCTGACTTAAATGAAAGAGTTCACCATTTTTCTTTCTGTTTATAATGACATTTTGATAAGGTTTGCCTGATAAAATAGTATCCCACAGATTTTTATAAAAATCCTGATTATATTTATCAGACTTCCAAATAGAAGGGGTCTTTCCTATAATCTCTTCAATACTATAACCTGTTATTCTTGCAACAGACTCGTTGGCATATTCGATGATCCCATGTTTATTGGTTATGATCACCCAATCTACTGTCTGCCCGACTGCCATCATGAATTTCTTTACTTCTAACTCTGCCTTTATTTTCTCAGTAATGTCCGTTAAAGTAATCAATTTATAATAATTATTCATGCCATCTTTAATTTTAACAATTGTAATCAATGCGTGTATAGTTTTTCCGTTTTTTTGTTTTATAATTCGTTCCCCTGAATAGACGCTGTCTTCTTTCATAAATTTATTATGTTCATTCCAATATTGATCACTCTCATCAGGAGGAATAACCAAATGATAAGGCTGTCCCAGTAACTCATCTTGTTGATATCCATAAAGTCTGCAATAGACATCGTTTACATATACAAAAAGCCCTTCTCTGTCCATGATACAAATTGCTATTTCCAGGGCATTAAAGGCGTTGATTAAGAGTTTCAATTGATTGCAGCACTGGTTTCCTTCATTCAAGTTGTCTCTTGGCTCAAAATTATTATGCATAGAATCCCCCTTGTACTCTTACTGCGACTCCTATTTATCATTTTAACACGACTTTACCAAAAGACAATGTTTTTTGTAGAATAAAATAAAAAATTAAAATGTGCACCTTTAGGTACACATTATTGGGCTGCTTGTTCCAATGCTCTTTTAACAGCTAATTTCCATGATTCACAACTCTGGGTAGCTCCTGCAATTGTATCCACATCATAGGTTTGTGCTTCGATCATCCTATTCGCCATATCAATACGATATTGCTTTAAATTAGGATAAGTTTTTCCATCTTTTTCTTCTCCCGTCCAATTGTCATAATTAACTTCATTACCTTGTGCATCCAATCTTCTTAAAGTAATAGCGGTAATTTTTCCGCCATCAATAACAACTGTTGCTTCCTCACTGCCCTGTTCTCTTTTTTCTCCTTGGGCAGTATATTCCCCATCCTTTAAATCTCCTATAACATCTGGCTCTGTATTCGTATTATCTGTGCTTGTACCGCCATTATCTGTAACATTTGTCCCTCCCTGATTATTTGTTGTATTATTATTGGCACAACCGAATAATGAGAGGAACATTCCCATAAATATTAATAAACATATATATTTCTTCATACGATCTTCCTTTCTTACTACATTTTATATAATCATTATAAGTAAAATTTAGTATTTTATTCATTGGATCAATTGGATCAAATATGCAAAATTTAGATTTTATGTTAAAATAAAGATATTGTTGCAATAATACATTGAGGGGTGGTATATATGAGTATAGTAAAATTGAAAAAAATAAAAGAGTATCTTCTCGATTTGCCTCTAAAACTATCTGATCCCGATAATCCTGATCTTAATCTATTCGGTTCAATAATAAATATAGCCGGGGAGACAATAGTCATACGATTAATCCTCGAAAATGTTGATTCAAATATTTATTTAAACAAAACTTATGATATTAAAATTTTTCGAGAAAGTTCTCTTTTCTCTTTTCAAGGCACTATTTCATCCATACACAAGAACGTCGCAAATATTAAAGTCCTATCTCCCATAAATAAAATCCAAAATAGAAAATACTTCCGTCTTAAGGTATTAGGTACGGCCACTCTGTATATTCCCGATTTAGATATATCCAGCGAGGCAATCTTTTATAATATCAGTGAAGGTGGACTAGGAATTGTTACATCTCAAACTCTGGAGAAAGAAAATGACGTCTTTATTGATATCCCTCTTATTCCTGTTAAAAATCTAAAAGGAATTGTTTTAAAAGAAGTTCCAACTCCATTTTTTGAAATAATTCCAACGACTTCCGTAATTCAATTTATTGCTTCTATGAATGATTCAATCCCTAAAAACTTAAATGACTTCGTTAACACTTACAATAAATCTTATGCGATTGAATTTAAACATGAAAACCCAAAGCATCCTGATCTCATTCGTAAATTTATATTCGATACCCAATTAAAAAGAAATGAAGAAAATAAGCATATTATCACATATTAAAAAGTATAACAACTTCTTATTCAACCCATAATTCATTTAAAAGAAGTATAATCATTCACCATTTTTTTATGCAAATATGTAAAAGACTATGAAAAATCAATTTTTTATGTTATAATCTTTCAAAGGCTGCAAGGCAGTGTAGGATTAAATTTTTAGGAGTGTGATTTGATTTGGAACCTGGTGAGCTATGGCAGGCTTTGGCCCTATTAATTCTTTTATCTTTTTCTGCTTTTTTCTCTGCGTCTGAAAGCGCTTTGATGTCTTTAAGCAAAATACGTCTTCGACATATGGTGGATGAAAAGATTAAAGGGGCAGATATAATTAACAGGTTGATAGAAAACCCTAGTAAATTATTAGGAGCAATCTTAGTAGGAAACAATATTGTAAATATAGGTGCTTCTGCTTTGGCAACCTCTCTGGCGATCAAGCGTTTTGGAAGTGCAGGAGCAGGTATAGCAACGGGGCTTATGACGCTTCTTGTATTAATTTTTGGCGAAATAACCCCAAAATCATTGGCTGTTCAAAATTCAGAAAAAGTTGCCCTGAAGGTATCTAAAATAATTTCTGTCATTACAGTGATCTTAAGTCCTATTGTAACTGTCCTTATGTTTATTACTAACTTTCTCATTAAGTTATTAGGAGGGGATCCACAAAAGCAGAACTCCTTCATAACAGAAGAGGAGTTAAAAACCATGGTGGATGTCAGCCATGAAGAGGGTGTTTTAGAGGGCGACGAAAAGAAGATGATTTATAATGTTTTCGAATTTGGAGAATCCCAGGCAAAAGATGTAATGACTCCAAGAACAGATATGGTTGCTGTAGAAATCAATGCAACTTATGATGAAATTATTGATTTGTTTAAGGCAGAGCAATTTTCAAGAATGCCTGTATATGAAGACAATACCGATAATATTGTTGGTATTTTATATATAAAAGACTTGATTTTCTTTGAAGGAAATCAAGATAAATTTGATTTAAAACAAATCATCCGTCCTCCTTTCTTCACCTATGAATTTAAGGGTACCTCGGAGCTATTTGCTGAAATGCGTGCCAAAAGAACGCCTATGGCCATTGTTTTGGACGAATATGGCGGTACGGCAGGTATTGTGACGATGGAAGATCTGGTTGAGGAAATCGTAGGTGATATCGAAGACGAATATGATGAAAAAGAAGAAGAAATACAAGTGATCAAAGAAGATGAATATATTGTTGACGGAAGTACGAGAATCGACTTTCTCAATGAAATGATCGGTACAAATATTGAATCTGAAGACTTTGATTCTATAGGCGGTTTCGTCATCGGAATTCTTGGTCGCCTTCCTGAACCGGGAGAAAATGTGGAATATGATCATATTAAATTTATCGTTGAAGACATTGACAAAAACCGTATTGAAAAATTAAGAGTTTTAACCTAAAAAAGTAGAAAGGCCCTAAAACACCTTTCTACTTTTTTATTCTTTTACTCAGTCTGCCATCTTCTTGTCCATTTTCTGCTCTTCCATCTGAAAATCATACATATACCTCTAAACCATTCATCTATAACCATCCCCATCCATATTCCAGGAAGTCCATAACCCAAAACAACACTAAAAATATAGCCACCCAATACTCCAAAACTCCACATGGAAATCATGGCCATCACTACAGGGAAAATCACATCTCCTGCTCCCCGGAGGCCATTAATCAATACGACATTGAAGACTCTTCCGGGCTCTAAAAAAGCATCTACCATAAGGGTAGCTCCGCCTAAAACAATAATTGCAGGATTCTTTGAAAATACACTTGTAAGTGTTTTTCCAAAAAAGAACAGAATAAATGCTCCCATTATGGCAAAAGCCATTCCAATTTTTAAATTATTAAAACCTGTCTTATAAGCTTCCTCTATTTCACCGGCACCAACCAATTGCCCGATGATGATTTGATTCGCCTGTCCAACAGCCAGGACAAATATGCACGCAATCCAGCTGATCTGCCATACATATGTCCTTGTAATATAGGCTATATCTCCAAGATTAATCAGTATAATACTCATTAATACAGTTTGAGACAAACTATATGACATATTTTCCATGGCTGCAGGAAACCCTATACGAAATAGTTCTTTTAAAATATGTATTGAATGTTCTTTAAGACGATTAAACATTTTGACCGAGAGTACACTTCTTACTAAGAAGGTGAATGCTGCAATGACAGCACATATTTTACTGAAAGTAGTTGCAAGCGCTACGCCTTTTACCCCCAGGACAGGCATCCCGAACCATCCGAATATAAATACAGCATCTCCGATAATATTTACAATATTCATTATACCCGTAATAAACATACTCTGTTTTGTATATCCATGGCTCCTGATAATGGCCAGTAAAGTGTTTAAAACCGCCTGAACAAATAGTGCGCCTCCTACAATAAAAGTATATTCATAAGCATAGTGCATCAGATCAGGGCTGACACCTATTCCCTGCAAAATTGATTTTCCAAATATAATCATAATTGTGCTGATGATTATACCTATAATTAAATTCACAACAAGGGATACTGCACTGACTTTCTCTATCTCCTCCTGCTTTTTAGCCCCTACATTTTGTGCCACCAATACAGCTGTTCCGGCAGATATAATTGCAAAAATCAAATTGAGATTATTAATGATCTGGTTTGACGCTCCTACTGCTCCAGCTGCTCGGTCATCGTATTGACTTAACATAAAAATATCAACAATACCAAGAAGCAAAGATAATAACAGCTCAATAAAAATCGGCCCCGCTAATTTTACTAAACGTTTCTGTCTTTCCATCATATCCCCTCATTTTCTAATAAAATATCAAAATTTATCATAACACATCCATCATTTGTGTCAATTACAATTGTATAGCATTCACATAAAATTAGAAAAAATTTTAAATATCTTTTTTATTTTAAAGTATAATAATTGACCCTTTCGGGAAAAAATATTAAAATAGTTATACCATATATAAAGGAGGAATTAAAACAATGATTGCAAAAATAGATAGGGATGGCTGTATTGGTTGTGGAACCTGCCCTGAGGTATGCCCAGAAGTATTTCGTATGGCAGATGACGGACTGGCTGAGGTATACGTGGATGAAGTTCCTGAAGACGCCAAAGATGCTGCCATCGAAGCACAAGAAGCATGTCCCGTTTCTGTAATTGTTGTTGAAGAATAAATGTAGTCCTCGTGATAAGTCACGAGGATTTTTTTATTACACAGGAAATCCTTAAGGATTCCCTGTGTAATAAAAAATTTCCCGGGCAAGATGGAAATTGACGCGCATGATTTGCAAGAGACTAAACTTTCTTGCAGAAATTTTCTAAGATAATAGTTCTATAATACTTCCTCGAAAAATAGAATATAAAAGTCATACTATATTTGGGATGGTGAAAACCTTGAAAAGAATACTGTATAGTATCATTTTTATAGGTTTGGTTTTACTGATGATCTTCCCTAACAACCCCAATATTGCAAAAAACGAAACCTTTGACGATATTCCTCTGGTTGCCATTTATCCTAATCAAATTGTAGACGCGAGCAGCGAACCCTATCCATATCTTAATGCAAAAGGAGGTATTAAATTCACCCGAACCTTATATCCATGGCAAGTCGGAGAAGACGTCATGCAAATTCGAAAAGCCTTAAAAAAAATAGGCTATCCGATTTCCACAACCTCCTATATGTTTGACCAAAATATGAAAAATATTGTTTTTAAATTCCAAAAGGATCACGGTCTGAAAGTTGATGGAATTGTAGGAAAAAGTACTGTGAATGCAATCAATAAAATATTGATCGAATCAGGTATGACTGCTCCTAATATACAAACCATCGTAACTAAATGCCCTACAAACGGATATTGGATTACCATTAATAAATCTTCCAATACATTAACCTTATTAAAGGGAAAGAACGTTATTGAAAAGTTTCCGGTAGCAACAGGCAAAGAACCTAGTTTTACACCGGAAGGAAAATGGAAAATCCAAAATAAAGTTGTGAATCCTGCATGGAAAAACATTAAAGGAGGCGTTCCGGAAAATCCTCTGGGCTATCGCTGGATGGGCCTTAATATATCCGATGGATATGTTTTTGGTATTCATGGCACCAATAATGAATGGAGTATCGGATATTTTGTTTCAAAGGGATGTATAAGAATGCAGAATAAAGATGTCGAAAGGCTATTTTCAATTGTTAAACCTGGAACTCCCGTATGGATTGGAACACAAAAAAAACTTAGTCAATGGGGATATACTGTAAAATAATGAAATACTATGATATAATATAACCAGTATTTTATAAACTAAGGAGGAATCTGCAAATGAGCTTTGAATGGAAAGACCGCTACAGCCTTAATATCCCGGAAATCGACGAACAGCACAAGAGACTTTTTGAAATTGGGTACCATGCTTATAATCTGGCAATGTTAAATGACGGATACGATCATTATGATGAAATTATGACCATCGTTGATGAACTTTTGGATTATGTCAAATATCATTTTGAATACGAAGAAAAACTTTTAGAAAAATACAATTACAGCAAATTTGTCAGCCACTGCAACGAACATAATTTTTACATAGATAAAATAGCACATATATCCGGGGACAAAGTCGATGCTGACCAGCAAAAGGCCATATTAGATATCCTCAATTTTCTTTCTGAATGGATCAGCAATCACATTTTAATAACCGATAGGCAATATGCTAATGAACTTAGAGAAAAAGGGTTCATAAAATAAGGCAGGGGTTCCCTACCTTATTTTAATTTCCTTAAATGTTTCGCCCTCTAAAGTCTTTATTTTGAATACATCATCTTCCAAGATTCCATAAGAATTTGGATTGTTTTCTTTAGGCAGGGAAACGGAACCTGGATTGATTATAAAAATTTCCCCGGATTTTTCAGCTTTAGGAATATGAGTGTGCCCATAAATAAATACATCTCCCCTGCTTAATTTAGGAAGATTGGCTTCATTATAAACATGTCCATGGGTTAAGAATAATCTTTTTCCATTGTAAAAAATCGTAGAATATGTGGACATGAGCGGGAAATTCAATACCATCTCATCTACTTCACTGTCACAATTCCCTCTGATCGCTATAATTTTATCCCCAACACTATTTAGTAACGCAATAACTTCCTGTGGATTGTATTCTAAAGGCAGTGGATTTCTTGGTCCATGATACAGTTCATCTCCAAGTATAACAATATAGTCTGCCTTTTCTTTTTTAAACATTTCCAATGCTTTTTTGGCATAATAGGCTGAGCCATGAATATCCGACATAAAAAATAATTTCATCTTTTTAGCCTCCAATAATCATTTTATAAAGCTTTTATGGAAAAATTATAAAAAACACAACTATTCATGTCAATGCCAATAATGAAACCCCTCTGGTTTTTTCAGAGGGGTTTTAATATCGGTAATTTGATTTTTGGGAACTATTTCTATCTTGCCATCCTGTCTTTTGATGCGATATTGATTGAGTTCAAAACCTGCCAGCTGGAATGGGTTTAAAGATAAGTCTTCTATAATCGCTACGGTTTCTCCTGTCCTGATATCTTTTCCTTCATTTAAAACAAAATGCTGATACTTTTCACTCCAATAGTATACTTTCGGAACTTCCTTCGAAGCAACGACTTCAAATTCACTTTCCCTTGGCATATTGATGCTGTTAGTGCTTTTTGATTTAGCATAGGATTGGTGTTCTAAGGTTCTAAGGACCGGATATGGTCCGTTCTCCCATTGGATGTCGGTTTTGTCTGCTACTCTAAGCCATCTTGGATTGGTTTTAGGCGGTTGATCCCACATTTCATTCCAATACCCTTGATATTCTTCTATAACAGAAAGAACCATCTGAAATTGTCCATTATTCCATATATACCCTCTTAAATAAGTGCCTTTCTCAAAAGCTCCCAGCATCTGGTCCACATATTCACGAACAATAACGATATCTTTCCCTTTTTTGCCCATAGGAATGGTCTGAACTCCTGAGATGTCAAAAAAGGTATCCACTAACCCTACGTATTTATATCCTCCATCTTCCTTCTGATATACGGCAATAATGGACTTTTTAGGTTCCAGTGAGACTGTTAAAATAAGTTCCTTTTGTGTATCTCCCAGTAAATCCCCTGTATGAACTTTTATATCGATTTGATCAACTCGATCTCTCAACTGGGAATAACCCGTATTGTCTAAAACAACTGCTAATATCTTATTTTTATTCTCGGGATCATTAAAGTTTTTTATCCATTCGGGATTAAGATTATGATTTTGGGCTTTTGCTATTGAATATAAAGTTATTGTTATAACAGTTAATACGCAGAAAACAAGGCCTATTTTCTTTGCTAAACCTCTCATATTCTTCCCCCATATTGAAATGCTTGATTTATGTATATGAGAGGAATAAGAAAAATATATCCTATTATAATAAATGTATTATATTTAATTTCACTCTTTTGAAAAACCCTAAAGGAAGCTATAATAAATTTGAAAATATACTTTATGAAAGGGAGCATTTTTATGTCTTACATACAATCTTATTATAAAAACGTACTTATGATTTTTTTAGGTACTTTTATCATGAGCATCCCTATTAATGGAATTCTCGTACATCATCATCTTTTGAGCGGAGGCGTCACTGGCATTGCCATGCTTCTTAATCTTCTTTTTAAATGGGATATGAGTTTACTCGTTTTGATTCTTAATATTCCTATTTTCATTTTAGGCTATAAATTCATTCACAAAAAATTTATTTGCCTGAGTTTACTGGGCATGCTATCTTTTACTGTATCTCTTTCCCTGACAAAAAACATACATATCCCAACAGATGATATTCTGGTTGCGGTCCTTTTAGGCGGGGTACTAAATGGTCTGGGATCGGGAATTGTTTTTCGGGGAAGTGGCTCCACCGGCGGAACAGATATCATTTCTAAAATCATGAATAAATTTTTTTCTCTCAGTATGGGTTCAGTTGGCTTTGGATTAAATGTAATTATCATTTTTTTGTCGGGATTTTTCTTTGGCGTAGATTTGTCTGTATATACTCTGGCTTTAATGTTCATTTCTTCACAAACTACTAATTATGTTGTAGACGGACTAAACTATAAAAGAACAATTTCTATTATTACAAATAAGGAAATTGAAATCTCAGAACAGATTATAAAAGAAGCCAAAAGAGGCGTAACGATTGTTCATGGACAAGGCGCTTATACTAAAGCCCCAAGAGCAATCATCACCTGTACTGTCGGAATCAGAGAAGTGGCAAAAATTAAAGAAATTGTAAAACGTACAGACCCCCATGCCTTTATGACCATAACAGAAACCGCTCAAGTTTTTGGTTCCGGGTTCTTAAGGTTAAATAAAATTGACTAAAATAAAAAACTCCTCAGGGAGTTTTTTATTTTACAATTGGAGGAAGTCCAATCTTCTTCTGTACTTTTCTTAGAGTTCTGTTGGCAATATAAGATGCTTTTTCTGCATTGGTTTTTATGATGCCATCAATGTATGCTTTATCTTTTTCCAGTTCATAAAATCTGTTTTGAAGTGGTCTTAATTCTTCTATAATGGCTTCTGCCACTTTGAGTTTAAATTCTCCATAACCCAAGGATGAGAACCTGTCCACTGCCTCTTCTACTGATTCTTCTGTAATACTGCAGTAGATATCCAAGAGATTTTTGATTCCCGGCTGCTTGTCGGTGTATTGAATCTTGGCCTCTGAGTCTGTTACAGCTCTCTTTAATTTTCTTACAATAGTATCAGGAGAATCTAAAAGAGCGATGTATGCATTTTCATTTTCATCAGACTTTGACATCTTCTTGGTAGGCTCCTGCAAGCTCATAATTCTTGCGCCTACTTTGGGGAAATAACCTTCCGGAACAGTAAAAGTATCTCCATATAAATTATTAAATCTTATAGCAATATCCCTTGTGATTTCTAAATGCTGACTCTGGTCGTTTCCTACAGGCACCAGATCCGCCTGATATAATAAAATATCCGCTGCCATAAGAACCGGATAAGTAAATAGTCCGGCATTGATATTATCCTTATGTTTTTGGGATTTTTCCTTAAACTGAGTCATGCGGTTTAATTCGCCCATATAAGTAAAACAGTTAAGAATCCATGCCAATTCTGCATGGGCAGGCACATGGGATTGATAGTAAATAATATTTTTTTCCGGATCTAATCCCGCTGCGATATACTGCATCAAAACTTCTCTGGCTCTTTTCCTAAGTTCAGCAGGATTTTGACGTACTGTCAGGGCATGCAAATCTACAATGCAAAATAAACAATTGTATTCATCCTGCAATTTGGTCCAATTCTTTAAAGCCCCTAAGTAATTCCCCAGAGTAATATTTCCTGAAGGCTGCATACCGCTAAATATAACCTTCTTTTTTTCCGTTTGCATATCTGCTGTCATATCGTGTTCACCTCTTTTAGTAGTGTAGAAAAACTCGCTTTCATTAGTATATAATTTTTGCCAGAAAACTGCAAGGGAGAATCCTTTGAAACACCTTTTTATTGTGTAAGAAGTCCTTAAAGATTTCCTGCACAATAAAAATAGGGGAGGATACTACCCCCCCTATTATTTAATATATTTTTTCTACTCAGAAAGTGTCTCCCGGCTTAATCCTATGCGGGCAATGATTTGATAGAATAGAATGATGAAAATCACGTTTCCTATGGATGCTGGAATAACTACTCCCATAAACAGTGCTCCAAAACTTGCTCCGCCTGGAAGACCTACCAAAAGGTATGCACTGCCTAAAAATGCTGTTCCGCTAATGAGTGTTCCAATTAGTCCTATAATGCCCATTTTAAGTGTTTGAGGAATAGGGATCTTTCTTAAAGCATAAATGAGTAATCCCACAACAAAACCTGTGATACACTTGTCAATAATATTGGGTATCTGTCCTCCAGGGAAAGTCGTTGTTAATGCTGAAATCAGCCCACAGGCAATAGATGTTGCAGCTACATTCGTCGCATTAAAATTAATAAAGATGGCTAAAAACATCATGGATAATAAAAAGTCCGGTTTCATTCCTGCAAAAATTCCTGGTACAATGTAATGTAAAATCGCCCCGATTGCCAATAAAATTGCCGACATAGTTAAATGTTTTACCTTCATAATACATACCCCTTTCATTTTTTTAATATGGAGCTGGACACTCCCATTAGCCAGTTCCGAGTTCATGCAATAAAAAAAGCACTTCATCCCTGGTTAAGGGACGAAATGCTATGATTCCGCGGTACCACCCAAATTAGACAATTAAAACTGTCTCGCTCAAACAGATACGGAGATGAACTCGATATCCTGCTTATATAACGGTAAGCATCCGGCGCCCACTACTTTCACAAAGATTTCATGGTACTTCTCATGGAACCATTCAATATATCTTTCTATATCGGACCTCACACCACCGCCGACTCGCTGAATAGAATCGATATATCTACTCTTTCCACTCATTGAATTTCAATATTTATTATTGAAGTTATTATAATATATTTTTTTGAATTGTGCAATACTTTTTTTATTTTCTTACACTGCCATTTCTTGGCTTTTCTTTTTCTTTCTTTTTCCTCTTAATTTCCTGGATATATCATCAAATAACGTATAGTTAAGAGGAATAACTACTAATGTAAGGATCGTAGATAATGACAATCCTCCTATAACGGCTGTAGCTAAAGGTGCCATGGTCTCTGCTCCTTCACCGATTCCTAATGCCATCGGAAGCATTCCAAGGACAGTTGTAAGGGTTGTCATAAGAATAGGTCGCAGTCTTGTGGGCCCAGCCTCTAATATAGCTTCTGTTCTGTCATATCCTCTTTTTCGAAGCTGAATAATATAATCAATTAATACGATCGCGTTATTAACAACTATACCTACCAGCATAATTAATCCTATAAATGAAGGCATACTTAAGGTTCTGCCCGTTACAAATAATCCGAGAATAGCTCCGGTTAAAGCTAAAGGTACAGAAAACATAATTGTAAACGGATGGAGGAAAGATTCGAATTGTGCCGCCAAAACCATGTATACAAGTAAAATCGCCAACAATAATGCTAATCCAAGACTGGAGAAGGACTCCATCATTTGTTCTACTTCTCCCGAGAATTTATAAGTATATCCGTCAGGCATTGGGTATTCTTTTAATCTTTGGTCAATAGCAGTCTGAGCAGTGCTCATATCTACTCCAAAAAGTGCTGAGCTCACTGTTACAACTCTTTTCTGGTTCTCTCTGTAGATACTGGTAGGGCTTTCACTTATAGAGATATCTGCCACTTCTGATAAAGGTACATTGACTCCCATAGGAGATGTAACAGCGATATTTTTAATATCCTTTAAGTATTCTGATCTTGATGTATCGTATACCATTCTTACATCAATCTCTGTTCCGTCTACCTTAAACCGGGTTGCCACAGAACCTTGTACGGCAGTTTTTAATGTGTTGGATATAGTTGCCATATTGAGTCCATACATGGATGCTTTTTGTCTGTTGATCGTAATTTGGGCTTCTGGAATGCCGTCTTCAAAAGAACTCGTTACTTCTCTTGTTCCCTCCACACTTTCCACAATATCTACGACATCATTGGCGATTTGTTTTAGCTTTTCCAAATCGTCTCCAGCAATTTCTATAGAAATTGGGCTTCCGCCTGTTACTGTCATAGAACTGCTTCCTGAAACGGAGAATTCAGCTCCCGGAATATCAGAAACCAAAACTCTGACTTCATCCGCAACTTCATCAACAGAACGTTCTCTTTCTTTAACAGAGCCTATATCCACCGTTAATGAGGCGCTGTTAGAAGACGTACCCGAGCTTAACATTCCGCCTCCGCCAATAGTTACAAATACTTCTTGTACTTCTTTAATACCTTCTAATTTTGCTTCAACCTGCTGTACTACTTCAAAAGTTTCTTCTATTACAGTGCCTTTTGGAAGAGTTACATCAATTGTAAAACTTCCTTCGTCAGAAGCCGGGAAAAATTCCATCCCAACCAGACCCAAGACAGGAATTGACAACGTAGCTATAAAAACGCCTATCGTAATCAAAGACGCTTTCAATCTATGGTGAAGAGTCCAGTTAAGAACTCTTCTGTATACCTTATCTATACTATCCAATACGGCACTCCATGCATCGAATATTTTAGTCGTTATTTTTCTTCTTTTAATTTCATCTACTTTTTCGACTTTTAAAATCTTAGAAGCCATCATAGGTACCAAAGTTACTGCAACAACTAAAGATGCAGTCAAAGAATAAGTTATGGTTAATGCCATCTCTTTAAACAATTTTGCAGTGATTCCTTCAACGAAAACTATAGGCAGGAATACGGCAATGGTTGTAAGGGTAGAAGCCAAAACCGCCATGCCAACTTCTGTAGTTCCTTTATCGGCTGCATCCTTTCGGCCTTCTCCATTTTCTCTATGCCTGTATATGTTTTCCAAAACAACTATGGCATTATCCACCAGCATCCCAATTCCTAGTGCCAATCCTCCTAAAGAAACCATATTTAATGTAAGGCCGCTGAAATACATCAGCGCAAAGGTCGCAACAATAGATACTGGTATTGCTGTTCCAACAATGAAAGTACTTCTTATATTTCGTAAGAAAACAAATAATATGAGTACAGCCAATATTCCACCCGAAATGGCAGTGGATGCAACATTTCCAATGGATGAATTAATAAATTCTGCACTGTCGTAAATCGTTGTAATCTCGATATCTTTTAATTCAGTCCTCACTTGCTCCAGGGTTTTATTAATTGCTTTAGACACCTGAACTGTGTTGGCTGTGGATTGTTTTTGAATGGATAAACTAATACTGGGCTGTCCGTTTATGTATGCATAAGAACTCATTTCTTTGAAAACTTCTTCAACTTCTGCGATATCTCTTAAATAAATGACGCCTCCGGAAGTCATAATAGGGAGATTTCTAATTTCCTCAATACTGTCAAATTCCCCTACAGCACGAAGAGTAAGAGTGCTGTTTCCCTGCTTTACTGTTCCTGCAGGGAGGTTTAAGTTTTCGGCTGCGATGGATTGCGCCACAGTACTTGGGGATATATTATAACCTTTTAGCTTATCTGGAAGTAAAGTAATGCGTATTTCCTTTTCTTTTCCTCCGCTTAAGCTGACAGAAGCAACCCCTTCTATTCTTTCTATTTTGCCAGTTATTTCGTCCTCTACAATTTGTTTTAATTTAACTAAGTCTTCATTTCCGCTGATCCCTATTTCCATGATTGGCATCATATTGGGATCCAGCGCCATTACCATAGGATCTTCTGCATCTTCCGGTAAAAAGTCCTTAATCATGTCAATCTTTTCTCGCATATTTAGCATTGCCACATCCATATCGGTTCCATCATTAAATTCTACAAAAATCATGGAGGAACCATTGGAAGACGTGGATGTTATGTTTTTTAAATTACTTACTGTCCCTACTGTAGCTTCTAAAGGTTTTGTAATCAGGGATTCTATTTCCTGAGGCCCTGCCCCGTTATAAGATGTCATGACTAATGCATAGGGAAGTTCAAAACTTGGCAATAAATCTACCGGTAGCCTTCCTATAGATACTATCCCCAGCAGTATTACAATAAATACAACCATGACAGTGGTAACAGGACGCTGTATTGATACTTTTGAAAGCTTCATGCCTATTCTCCTCCTAACCTAATTGTCTGCAATTTGGACTTTACCACCATCTTCAAGATAATTTTGTCCTTTTACAACAAGTTGTGCTCCTTCTTTTAATCCTTCTAAAATTTCTGCTTCTTTTCCATTATCAAGACCCAACTTAACCTCTAATTTTTTAGCTCTCTCTCCCTCAACAATATAAACATAATGCATATCGCCTTCTGTCAATACTGCTTCTCTGGGAACTATCACTGCATCTTTTACAGTATCTGCAGCAAATTCCACTTCCGCAAACATACCGGGCTTAAGTAAACCTTCTTTATTGGAAATCTCAATTTTAACAGGATATGTAAAAGTTCTTTCATCCGCTGCAGGACTTATGGCTTGAATCGTTCCTTCAAAAGGCTTATCAAACGCAGAACTTACATATACATTTACTTTCTGTCCTTTTTCGATTTTATTGATGAGTTGCTCAGAAACATTTACTTCTACAGATACTGTATCCATTTGTATAATCGTAAATGGTGCAACAGCGCCACTCACCATTTCTCCTGCATCAATTGTACGGCTGCTTACAATACCATCGATAGGACTTCTAACAGCTGCATCTTTTAGAGTTTCATAAGCGTTGGCCAATTGAACTTCCAGGCTTTCTTTGCTGGCCATTGCCTGAGCCACTTGGGTTTGTGCCTGTTCAACGCTTTCTTTTGAAAGTTTATTGATAAATAAATCATAAGCCTCTTTTGCAGAATTGTATCCGATAGCAGCTGTGTCATAAGCGGTTTTCATCTGATCCAATTGCTGCTTGGAAGCTGACCCTATTTCATATAAGGCTTTCATATCTTCATAAGCCTTTTTAGCATCTTGCAATTTGATTTCTGCCATTTGTAAATTTGATTCCAACTGATTTTTCTGTTGTTCCTGCTGACTACCTTTGGCGCTGTTAAGGCCAACTTTACTCATATTCACAGCAGCCTCAGCAGATTTAATTTGAGCTTCAAGGGTTCTTATGGTATTTTTAAGATCTGTTTCATCTAAAGTGAATAAAATATCTCCTGCTTTAACTACATCTCCAATATCAAAATTTACTGCTTTTACTTTTCCTGCAATTTTACTTGAAACAGTAATCTGCTGTTTAGGATTAATTTTCCCTCCATATGTAAAAGTATTAGAAATTTGTCCTTTTGAGACTTGCTCTACTTTAACAGGCGTTGCCTTTTCTTCTGTTTCATTCATTACTTCTTGGTTAGTCTGACCGCAGCCAGCAGTCAATATCCCTAAAGCAAGTACCATAGGGATTAATCTTTTCATTTTCATTGATACATCCTCCTTAATCTTAGTTAACTCATTTTATTTAATTTAACTGCCAAAGATGGCACTTAATTTTTTTAAGCCTTCTTCAAAGTCTTTTTGCTTTTTTTCATCAAGATTACAATAAAAATCTCCAAAAATTTTTATAATCCTTTCATAAACTTCAGTAAGTACCGATATTCCTTTTGGTGTTAAAGATATGTATGTCTTTCTTCTGTCTTCTTCTTCTGAAGGATAAGTTCTTTTCAGGTAACCTTCTTTAACCAATTTAGAAACAACAATAGACAAACTGCTGTTACTGACATTAAGTTCTTTTTCCAAATCTGATATGGTACAGCACTCAAATTGATGTACAATAACTAAGATCGTAAATTGCCTTCCTGTCAAATTACTGCAATTGCCTTTTCCATTAATATTGAATTCTTTTAAGTAATTTTCTTTAAGCCATAGCTTTAAACTCAATATAAAATTTAAAAATTGATGACTGATCTCGTTCACCTTTTTTTCTTCCATATAATCCACCTATTTATAATAAAATAATTTTACAGTAAAGCTATTTTATTATAAAATTTATTCCAATTCAATGGAATTCCTTAAATTTTTATGCGCCTATTCAAACATAACATACGAAAATGCTTTTTAAAAGTTTGATTTTATGAAAAATATCCCATATTTTTTCATTGCGATTTTAATATATATGTTTCATAATATAAAGAAATGAAAATATGTTGCCAGCATTTTTAAACATGCAAAGGTCAGATAAGGAGGAATTGAATTGAAAAAAATTGCGAGTTTTACCGTAGATCATAATAAACTGGTCAGAGGCATCTTTGTCTCCAGAAAGGACTCTGCAGGAGATGAAATATTGACGACTTTTGATATAAGAATGAAAGAACCTAACAGGGAGCCCGTATTAAATACGGCTGAAATTCATACTATGGAACATCTTGGCGCGACTTTTCTAAGAAATCACTCAAAGTATGCTGAAAAAATTATTTACTTCGGTCCTATGGGATGCAGAACTGGCTTCTATCTTGTCATTCATGGGGATTTTTCATCAGAAGATGTGCTTCCTTTAATTACAGAGTTGTTTGAATTTATGGCTGGTTTCGAAGGGGACGTTCCCGGCGCTTCTCCTGTGGAATGCGGAAATTATCTGGATATGAATCTTCCTATGGCAAAATATGAGTCCAAAAAATTCCTGGATGAAGTCCTTAAAAATATTAAAAATGAAAATCTATATTATCCTGAATAATATATAACAATTATCTCCACACATAAAGCGGCTGTAAATGGATAAACTATTTAACGATCATAGAGATAAGGAGAATCTGTATGATTACGTTTCCCAATCCGTCGTTTCGCAAATATAGTTATCCGAAGAATCAAAGCTTACGCCTAAGTGCCTTAAATCCATTATCTCCTCAAAAATATGTCTTATCTGATTACCTTGAAGAATACAGCTATTACTTTAATGACAATCTTCTTCACTCATCACAAGAAGCGACTACGTCGCATTTTTGAAATAATAAAGTTTATTTCCTTGCAGGCAAGACGAACTTTCTTATTTCAAAATAAAAATCCCTCTTTGGGGATTTTTATTTTTTATTGTCCTAATTTCTTTGATATAAGTTTTTGAAGTTCTGATGCCTGCAAACCTTCATTTTCAGCAAATCTTTTAAAACAATCACTGATTTCTTCATCTTCTACGATCTGAGAATAATTCTGAAAATCCCTTATCCTTTCCTGAGTATCGAGCAGTGCTTTTTTAAGGTAATCCTGCGTAGTCAGTTCCATTTTTCCACCTCCAGATTCATGAGTTTTGTATTTAGTATAGATCAATTTAATAAGGTTATTCCCTTTATTAGTTTCCATAATTTTCATATAGGTTTTCACTAAATAGTATAGTAATCTTATTATATATGACTAAACAGCTACCACTTCGGAGGAACTTTCTATGAAACTTTACCTAAAAAAATGGATATTATTAGGAATTTCCATCATCTGCTTGCTTTTCACAATTCCTTTAAGCCTTTTGGCGCCTACAAAAATGCTAGATACTTTTTCCTCTTCTGATTTCATCAAAATAATTTCTTATAATATTCACTATGGGATTAGTCCAAAAGGACATCCTGTCTTAAATAATATCCTATCTTTTCTTATATCCTCCGATAGCGATATAGTCTGCCTTCAGGAAGTGGACTATAAAACTTTTCGCTCTTATTTTCAGAAACAGCCTGAATACATTGCAAAAAAGCTCTCTATGTATTACTTTTATACACCTACGCAGAATATGATTAAAGGACAAACCGGAAATATGGTCATCAGTCGTTATCCTATTGAGTCTTCTAAAGAATACACCCTCTCTTTTGATAAATATCCACGAAAATTACAAAAAACTGTTATTAAAGCACCTTTCGGAGACTTGGCCGTTTTTAATACCCATTTGGATTTAACCAAATCGATTCGTAAAAATCAAATAGAGGAAATTATAAAGATATTAGAAAAATGCGAGGAACCTTTTATCCTTACAGGAGATATGAATACCTCCGACTTATCCGAATTAAACAAATTATTTTCTTTAAGTGTCGATACGGGAAAAGCTATGGAAAAAGAAGAGCTTGCTACGTTCATCAATAAAAAATATAAGTCACGTATTGATTATATATTTATCTCCAAGGATGTATCCCTTCAATCCTATGATGTACCAACTCTTCGTCTTTCTGATCACGAACCTGTAATGATTGAAATTCAATAGTATATCGTATATATATCATGAAAATAATACTATTAAAAATGTATCCATTGGTGACCGATATGAAATCTCTTTTAAATTATTTCTCATGTTTATGGAAAAGTTGGGATGCAGTTTCCCGTTTATTTTTTATTTTTGCTTTATTGTTTTTAATTGGTTTCTTTCTTATCAAATATAATATTGAACCACTTTATATTCAAATCATATGGTTTATTGGCTTTGGAGGAGTCTTCCTTACTATCAGCTTTATTTCTTTCTGTGCAGGCTTTTTAATCAATGTTTTGCTACTTTTACTTCTTCCCTTTATATTGACCCAAACGAATTTGATTTTTATAGATCCATCAAGTACTTCCACTACTCTTTCTATTATCAGTTATTTCTTTTTGATTGCCATTATTGATCTTCTGATTATGGCATACCATATTTCTAATCGAGTTTTTTGGCGTACTTTATTTCTATTCATTCAATATCTTGTATTGCTATCTTCCATCCTGATAACCTTTGCTATTTTATATGCATATCTTGGGAATATTTCTAACGAAGGCATAAAGTCCAGCGACCAAATCATACAAAATTGGGATGCTCTTTATTTTAGCGCAACAACGTTTTTCACGATCGGGCTTGGTGATATTACACCTCATTCTTATTCTACTATTACCAAAAGCATTATCATTGTCCAGGCAGTTATCAGTCATCTGGTGACCACAATCCTTTGGCCTATCATCATCATCTTTGCATCGAAATCTTTTAGCCAAAAATAATGGTGCCTGCCACCCTATTGAATATAATACGGACAGCAGGCACCCTGTTTTTACCCTCTTAATTGTGCGCCTAAAGTGGCTTCTAAACCATTTAATATTTTCTTCATGGCTTTATTCACTTCATCTTCTGTCAAAGTACGGTCAGAAGCTCTAAAGATAATGGAGTAAGCAACGGATTTATAGCCCTCTTGAATTTGTTTGCCTTTGTAGACATCAAATAAGCTATAGGATTCTAATATTTTTCCGCCTCTTTGTTTTATAATATTTTCAATATCTTTTACAAGGACTTCGTCTTTAACCAACATCGCAATGTCTCTGGTCACTGCAGGATATTTTGGAAGTGGCTTATATTCTCTTTCAAGCTGAGCTTCTTCCAGTAGTGCAGGCATATCCAGAACACCTACATATACCCTGGTATCAATATCATAATTGGCTGCTACCGTAGGATGAAGTTCTCCGATATAGCCTATTTCCTTATCCCCAACTGAAACAGATGCACAACGGCCAGGATGCATCCAGGGCAAATCTTGTTTTAAACTGTACTCTACCTTGTCATCCATGCCCAATTTCTCAAATAACACTTCTACGTTTCCTTTTAAATCATAGAAGTCTCCCTTACCATACATTCCTATGGTAAGCTTTGTTCTTTCATCAGGTAGCTCCGTTAATGGAAGGGATTTAGGAATATATACTTTCGCTATTTCATAAAGATACGCTTCTTCATTTCTTCTGTTATAATTTGTGGATAAAGAAGTCAACATGCCATTTAAGGTCTGTGTTCTCATCACACTGAAGTCTTCTCCTAAAGGATTGGATATGGTAATCACATTACGAAGCGGATCATTTTCAGGAATATTGAGTTTATCAAAAACTTTAGGACTTTCAAAGGAATAGTTCATGATTTCATAGAAACCTTGACTTTCCATAACTTCTTTAACAGTATACTCCATTTTTTGTGCATAAGTTTTCTTTCCTACAGTTGGAGTTCCAGTTTCTAAAGTGGTATCGATCTTGTCATATCCATATAATCTGGCAACTTCCTCTGCCAAGTCAGCATTTCCTTCTATATCAGGACGGAAAGTAGGTATGGTAACAGTTTTCGCTTCTTTGTCTACTTTAAACTCAAGACGGGTTAAGTAGCCAATCATCTCGTCTTCAGATAAGGAAGTTCCAAGAAGTCCATTGATTTTTTCTACGGAATAGGGAATGGTCTTTGGTTCTCTCTTTCCGGGATATACATCGATAATACCGCTGACTACTTCCCCGGCTCCTAATTCTTCTACTAATTGTGCGGCTCTGTTTAAAGCATTCAATACATTTTCAGGATCAAGACCCTTAGAATATTTTACGGATGCATCGGTTCTAAGCCCTAATTTCTTGGCTGTCACTCTTATATTTGCCCCGTTAAAATTCGCACATTCAAAGAGAATATCCTTTGTTTCTTCTGTTATTTTTGTTTCTTCTCCACCCATAACGCCAGCAACAGCTAAAGGTTGTTCGCCATCGGTAATTAAAAGCATGGATTCATCTATATCTCTTTCTACTCCGTCAAGAGTCATAATTTTTTCTCCAGACTTTGCATTGCGAACCACGATTTTTTTCTTATCCAGCTTTGCCAGATCAAAAGCATGCATGGGCTGACCCATTTCCAGCATAATATAGTTGGTAATATCTACAATATTGTTAATTGGTCTTACACCTGCTGCTAAAAGGCGCTGTCTCATCCATTTAGGAGAAGGGCCTATCTTTACATTCTTAATCACCCTTGCAGCATATCTGGGGCAAAGTTCTTTATTCTCAATTTCTATGGAAATATAATCAGAAATATTTCCTCCACTTTCTTTTACAGAAATCTCAGGATAGTTAAAAGGCAAATTAAAGGTTGCTGCTGCTTCTCTGGCAATACCTATTACACTAAAGCAATCAGGACGATTGGAAGTTATTTCGTATTCTACAACCACATCATTAAGGCCGAAAATTTCCTTTACATCTTTTCCTAAAGGCTGTTCTTCCTGGAAAATGTATATTCCGTCTTCTGCAGCTTCCGGATAATCCTGAGTGGTAAATCCTAATTCCTGAATAGAACACATCATCCCCTGGGATTCTACTCCACGAAGCTTCCCAGTTTTGATTTTAACGCCTCCGGGCAATGTGGCACCATTAAGGGCAACGGGAATATAATCTCCAACAGAAATATTTTTAGCTCCTGTTACAACCTGAATAACTTCCTGCCCTACATCCACCTTTGTAACCACTAATTTATCTGCATCAGGGTGTTTTTCTACGGACAAAATCTTTCCTACCACAACATTGGAAATTTCTTTGCCCTGTTCTTCATAGGTTTCTACCTTAGAACCGGACATGGTCATAGCTTCTACATAAGTTTTTATATCACAATCAATTGGCGTATAGTCTTTAAGCCAAGACATAGGTATATTCATATCCATACTCCTTTCTAAAATTGATACAAGATTAGAACTGATCTAAGAATCTCACATCGTTTTCTACAAATAAACGTAAGTCTTTTATGCCATATTTACTCATGGCAAGTCTTTCAAGCCCCATTCCAAAGGCAAAACCAGTATATACATCCGGATCAATACCTGCCATTTTAAGTACTTTAGGATGAACCATTCCACAGCCTAAAATTTCAATCCATCCGCTGCCTTTACAAACTCTGCATCCTTCTCCTCCACAGGCTACACAGGCTACGTCCATTTCTGCACTGGGTTCTGTAAATGGGAAGAAGTGTGGTCGGAATCTTACCTTTATCTTATCTCCAAACAATTCTTTTGCGAATACTTCCAATGCTCCCTTAAGGTCTGCAAAAGTAATATTTTTATCAACCACTAGTCCTTCTAATTGATGGAATACTGGAGAGTGCGTAGCATCTACTTCGTCGGAACGATATACCTTCCCCGGACATATAATACGAATCGGTGGTTTTTCATTTTCCATCACTCTCACTTGAATAGGCGATGTAGCGGTACGAAGCATGAAGTTTTTATTAATGTAGAAAGTATCTTGTTCATCTCTTGCGGGATGTTCTGCCGGAATATTTAAAGCTTCGAAATTATAGTATTCGGTTTCTATTTCTGGACCTTCTGCAATCTTATAACCCATTCCAAGGAAAATTTCTTTGATTTCGTCTACAACTAAATTCATAGGATGACGATGCCCCAGATTTCTTTTTCTGCCAGGCATGGTTACATCGATGACTTCGGATTTTAGTTTCATTTCCTGAGCCTTTACTGCCAATATGTTCTTTGCTTCCTCAATTTTTCCTTCAATGGCTTCTCTTACTTCATTGGCCATCTGTCCAATAATCGGGCGTTCTTCTGCACTTAGATCTTTCATTCCTCTTAAAACCTGGGTAAGTTCTCCTTTTTTACCCAAAAACTCAACACGAATCTCATCTAAAGCTTTTAGTTCTTTCACATCTTTTAAACGTTCCATGGCCTGTTGCTTGATGGACTGTAATTTTTCTTTCATAATGAAGCTCCTTTCTATTTACAATCATTTTCACCATACCAATAAAAAGTTTCCTTATTGTATAGGAAATCCGGCGGAATTTCCCATATAATAATAATAAAAAACTCCGTCCCAAAAAGGGACGGAGTTGATCCGCGATACCACCCTAGTTTCTGCAAAATTGCAGACCCTCGAAACCTATAACGGGGGCAACCGGCATTTCTTACTCATATTTTCTCATATTTTCGGAAATGCAGCTCCAGTGGGAATTTCAACAGTGACTGAACCTTAAGAATGCTTTCAGCCGGTGACATTCTCTCTCTTGTAAGGAAGTTCACTATCTACTAAGATTAAATCTACACCTTCACAGCTTTTATCTTTCTCATGCTTTTTTAATTTTTATTTATGTTTTATTTTAGCACATCATTTTTGGTTGTCAAGGGAGAAAAAGCTATTAAAATAGGGGATAAAATATACCCCCATAGTTAAAAATGTCTAATTTGAATTGGTCGGATTACTTTTAAATACTAATGTATAAATTAGCCATCCAATAATAATGAGAGGCACTGCTGCAAAAACAAGGCCTATGGTGCCGAATGTCAAAGCAATGGCTCCTCCAATGAGTCTCATAGCCAGTCCAATCCCTTTCATAAGCAAAGGTAATCCATAATGTACTGCCACAAGTCCTATGATAAAATATAAGAAAATATTTCCAACTCTATTATTCATAACCTTCACACCTTTCTTTTTGTATTGTATTTAGTATTTGCTAAGATATACGAAAAAAAGTAGAAGGAGTATGAAGGCTATGAACTAATTAGAATTTATTTTTTACTAAACCCGTAAACAAGACATCCAATACCAAAACCTATACCACTAAAAATAAAACCAAAACCCATAATTTTAGCTATATTTTTAAGTCGTCGTCTTCTTATAGTATACCAAACAGGAAAATCACATTCCAAATCTATTCGATCTTTCATACGAACACCTCCAATAAATTAATGGTACCACACTTTTCTTGCCTCGAAAAGTCCGAAAGTTTTTATTGTTTATGTAAAACAGCAATGTTCACTAAATATTTATAATTCTACTTTTATATTGTATGACTGAGAACGATAGAACATATCTATTGTATATAGGAAATTTATAGGAGTGTGAATGATATGGCAAAAGAGTTGATTATGGAAAATGATTGTGCGATTTTGTGGTATCATACGGATTACAAAATCGTTCACCACCAGATTAAGAAATACGCTTATGGAAAATGCTTACAAGAAATATTGTTAAAGGGTACTGAACTTTTAAAAACCAAAGGGGCTAAAAAGTGGTTGTCTGATGATAGAAATAACAGTGCACTGACAAAGGCGGACACTGAATGGGGCAATACCGTTTGGTTCCCTCAGACAGTTAAAAGCGGATGGAAGTATTGGGCAATAGTACAGCCAGAAAAGGTAATCGGCCAAATGAATATGAAGAATCTTATTGAGCAGTATGCGAAATATGGTATCACAGCAAAAATGTTTACCGATCCTGATGAAGCTTTAGAGTGGCTAAAAGCGCAATAATCCATGTAAAAATATAACAGCCATAGACTGTTTTAAAGTTTATGGCTGTTTTTTTGACTTATTTTAGTTTTTTGTATTGACTTTTAGCGATCATAAGTTTATCCTTAGCTTAAGAATTAAAAAACTTATATGGAATGAGATAGAGGCGCGATGTGGTACAAGTAATCTATTATATATGACTTGGCGCAGTAATAGATGAAAAGACCAGTCGCCGAAGTTTCGGCTTCCTGCCAAGAGGAGCCGTTGCTGGGCTGTTGCAGAATATGCACCAGACTGTCACTTTTTTTAAAGTGGAGAGCTATCGTTATGTTGAATGAAAAAACATGAGGTACCTCCGTGCCTCATTTTTTTTATTCGTAAATATCATTGATGAAAAGGGAGGGTTATTATGAATCGGAGGAAATTTTTCACACTGCTATCTGTTATAGCACTCATCATTATGACTTTTGCTGTACCCGTTTTTGCTGCGGAAATAGGAGAAGAAGGGTATCAAAGTAATCTCTACGGTACTTTTTGGTCCCTTTTACCTCCAATAATCGCTATTGGCCTGGCTCTTATTACTAAAGAAGTGTATAGTTCACTCTTTATAGGTATTGTTTGCGGATCTTTTATGTATGCAAACTTCAATCCTATTACGGCTTTCACTGCTATGTTTACTGAAGGGTTTATATCATCCCTGGCGGATAGCTGGAATGTGGGGATACTCATTTTCTTAGTGGTTCTGGGAACAATTGTATGTCTGATCAATAAAGCTGGCGGCTCTGCTGCATATGGTCAATGGGCAAGCAAAAAAATCAAGTCAAGAAAAGGTGCTATGCTTTCTACATTCGCCCTCGGTGTTCTGATCTTTGTAGATGACTATTTCAACTGTCTTACTGTTGGAAATGTCATGAGACCTATTACAGACAAGCACAAAGTTTCTCGTGCCAAATTAGCCTACATTGTTGATGCCACCGCTGCTCCCATATGCATGATTGCTCCTATATCTTCATGGGCAGCTGCTGTAACCGGTGTAGTGGAAGGCTATGATGGTCTGGAGCTTTTCATTCGTGCAATACCTTATAATCTTTATTCTTTACTCACCATATTTATGATTATATTCATTACTTTAATGGGAATAGAATATGGTCCGATGAAAAAACATGAAGACAATGCTCTTTTAAAGAATGACCTTTATACAACCCCCGATCGTCCTTTTGAAGGGCAAGATGTAGAAGTATCTGCCGGAAAAGGTAAAGTAAAGGATTTGATCATTCCTGTAGTCATTTTAATTGCTTTTTGTATATTAGGTATGGTTTATACAGGTGGTATTTTAGAAGGTGTCAATGTTGTCGATGCTTTCGCGAACTGTGATGCTTCTCTGGGACTGTCACTGGGTTCTTCCCTGGCACTGATTGTTATCATGGTATATTATATGGCACGTAAAGTGCTTAGCTTCAATGACTGTATGGAATGTTTCCCTAATGGATTTAAAGCCATGGTTCCGGCTATTCTGATTCTTACTTTTGCCTGGACATTAAGTGGAACGACAAGTCTTCTCGGTGCCAAAGAATTCGTAAGCGGTATTTTTGCAGGTAGCGCAGCAGGTTTTAAAATATTCCTCCCAGCAATTGTATTTATTGTGGCTACGGGGATGTCCTTTGCAACCGGTACATCCTGGGGGACCTTCGGTATTTTGCTGCCAATCGTAGTTGCAGTAGGTCTTGACCCTGAATTATTGGTTATTTCTATTTCAGCTTGTCTTGCCGGAGCTGTATGCGGTGACCACTGCTCCCCTATTTCAGATACAACCATTATGTCTTCTACAGGGGCTATGTGTAACCATATTAACCATGTTTCCACCCAGCTTCCTTACGCATTGACTGTGGCGGCTGTATCTTTTGTGGGCTATATCCTTGCAGGGTTCATTCAATCTGCATGGATTATACTTCTAATATCGATTGCCATGTTATGTGTAGTTCTTTTGGGCATCAAAACATTAACAACAAATAAAGCGAATGCATAGAAGTCTTGATCTAAAAATTTTGGCGGCTGTTACATAACAGCCGCCTTTTTTGTTTTCCAAACCATAAATCCTATAAAGAACCCTATAAATGCCGGCAATATCCAGCCAAATCCATAATCAAAACCCGGTAAAAATCCATGGGCAAAATTCATAATAGACTTTATAACTGCATTGTTTTGTAAAGGTTCAGGAAGTGCTTTACACAAGTCAAAAAATGCAGCCACACCAGTAAATCCGGTTGTCCATTTGTAAACATCACTCTGCTTATGAATCAACGGAGCCAATAA
Source organism: Defluviitalea raffinosedens (assembly GCF_016908775.1). Lineage (NCBI taxonomy): Bacteria > Bacillati > Bacillota > Clostridia > Lachnospirales > Defluviitaleaceae > Defluviitalea > Defluviitalea raffinosedens. Next base: position 99,015 of record NZ_JAFBEP010000005.1, read on the forward strand.
AGATAGCAAAATCAAAGTAATCGCCAATGGATAAAGAAACATCAATACTGGTACTGATAGCTGAATAATGTTGGTTAAGCCAAAATTAGCAATAATAAATGAGAAAACTGTAAATAAAATCGCATAATTTCTATAAGAAATGGAATTGGGGAACATTGCACTAAACATTTCAGCACAGGAAGTAATGAGTCCAATAGCTGTTTTTAAACATGCAACCCCGACAATACCAGCCAATAAGGCTTTCCCAATTACCCCAAAATAATGTTCACTTACCAGAGATAAAATCGCCCCTCCATTATCAGCACGATTCACACTTCCAAGACTTGTAGCTCCCATATAAGCTAATGAAGCATAAATAAGTCCCATGCCAATCACACTGACCAATCCTGATTTGCAGGCTTCAATGGCAATGAAATGAGATTTGGTGACTCCTAATTTTCTTATGTTTGAAATAATGATAATGGCAAATGCCAAAGAAGCTAAAGCATCCATCGTATTATAACCATCAAGTAAGCCGGTAAACAAGGCCTGAGTCATGTAATTTTCCTGTGGAGGATACTGACTTACCTGACCCATCGGCTTTACATAAGTGGCAATGAGTAAAATCGATAAAAGCACCAGAAAAATTGGTGTAAGATATTTACCAACCCAGTCCAGAATGCGGCCTGGCCGCAAAGAAAAATAAAGGGTCAGCAAAAAGAAAATCAATGAAAAAATGAGTAGCCCTATTTTTAATTGTTCCTTGGGAATAAAAGGATTCATTCCTACTTCGAAAGCAACCGTCGCTGTTCGCGGTATAGCAAATAAAGGGCCAATGGTCAGATATAATGCACAAGTAAAGAATATGGAATATTTAACATGAACGGGCTTTGCCATATCAAATAAACTTTCACTTTCAGAAAGTGCTGATGCCATAATCCCAAATATAGGCAATCCTACTCCTGTGATTAAAAAACCAATGGTAGCCCATAGGGAGTTGCTTCCGGCATCTTGTCCCATTTTTACGGGGAAAATCAAATTACCTGCCCCAAAAAACAGTCCAAATAATAGTGAGCCGATCAGTAAATTTTGATGAAAACTGAGTTTTTCTTTCATGAATTTTCCCCCTGAATCTTTAGTTCCTTTTGCCCTTGTTTGACAAAAACATTTCAATTTTTATTTCTTTCATCATTTAAACTATTTTATTATATTACAATATGTAGAATCGTAAAAGTCATTTTGTGTAACCTTTTTAATATTTTTTCCCTTTTCTAAGCAAGATATAATTTTTTATTTCATAAAAACTTTTTTTCTATTTCTAAAAGCTTTTCTTTAATATCCAATCCTCCACCATAACCGACCAATTTGCCATTGGCCCCGATTACCCGATGACAGGGAATAAAAATAGGAATAGGATTTCTGTTATTTGCCATGCCTACTGCTCGACAAGCCCTGGGATTCCCTATTCCTTCCGCTATATCTTTATAACTGCAGGTTGTTCCATAAGGAATTTTCTTAAGAGCTTCCCAGACTTTTTGTTGAAATGCTGTTCCCTTTGGCTGAAGAGGTAAATCAAAATTTTTCCTTTTTCCCTTTAAATACTCTTGTAATTGTTCACTGGCCATTTTTAACAAGGATGTTTCTGTAAGTTCTATATCCTTGGGAAGATTTTCCCCAAAACATACACAAGTAATAGCTTTTCCATTTTCCATAATCCCAATCATCCCGATCTTAGTATCATAATAAAATCCTCTTTCCATAAACTTCCCTCCATTTATACCTTTTAATATATTCTACTGTATTCGTTACATTTTGTCCTTTAGTAAAAACCTTTAATCTGTTCCCTATATAATATTATTAAATTGTTGATTATTTGCATATTGTGATACTAATAAAAATTATTAATTGTTCAATTATGTCAAATTGATTTAATTTCATTAATTTGTTATAATAATTGTGCACAATTTTTTCAAAAGGGGGCTAAACAAATGAAAGCAGCAGTTTTATATAATGCAAAAGATTTACGTGTAGAAGAAGTAAAAGAACCCAATCCATTGTCTCATCAAGTCAAGGTAAAAGTAGAGTGGGGTGGAATATGCGGCAGTGATCTTCATGCTTATTTACAAGGATTAGCAACAGAGCCACATCCTATTGGAAAACAAGAACCTCCGTTTATCCTTGGTCACGAATTTTCAGGTACAATTGTTGAAATCGGCGATGGAATAAGAAAGTACAAAGTTGGTGACAGAGTTGTAGTTGAGCCTCTACTATACTGTGGAGAATGTTATGCATGCAAAATAGGGTACTACAACCAATGCAGCCAAGTGGGATTTATTGGACTAAACCGTGATGGTGGATTTGCTGAATACGCAATTGTAGATGAAAATATGCTTCATCTGCTTCCAGACAATGTATCTTTTGAAGAAGGTGCTTTGGTAGAGCCAGCAGCCGTTGCACTCCACGCAGTAAGAGAAAGCAAATTAAAGCCAGGGGATTCTGTAGCCATATTTGGAGCCGGCCCTATTGGATTATTAGCATTATTATGTGCAAAAGCGGCAGGAGCCACAAAGATTATTGTAGTGGATTTATCCCAGGAAAGACTGGCTAAAGCAAAAGAATTAGGCGCTACAACCATTATTGACGGACATCGGGATGATATTGTTCAAACAATACTCCAGTTAACCAATGGCGGAGCAAATGTTGCATATGAATGTGCCGGAGCACAAGCTACGATGGCCAATGCAATTGCTTCGGTAAGGCAACGTGGCCAAGTCATGGCAATTGCTGTTTATTCAAAACCAGTGAATGTAGATATGGGACAAGTCCTGTATAAAGCTATTGACCTTACATCAACCCTGGCATATCGACATGTTTTCCCTGAAGTGATTGATATGATCTCTACAGGCAGATTGGATGTTAAACCCGTAATCACCAAAAAGATAGCCCTCGATGATATTGTTGAAGAAGGATTTAATCCTCTCCTTAACGATGTTAAACAAGCAAAAATTTTGGTAAGACCTTAACAAATTTTATATATAAAAGCCGAAAGTGCTGATTATATCAGCACTTTCGGCTTTTATTTTTTTGCAGCAAATATTTATAGCAAAGATATTTCTTAACTTTAATTTCATCACAAAATAACATTGGAATTTAATCTTCTGTAAAGCTTGCCAAAACTGCCTTTTCACAGACTATATGTTTAAAACTTTTCAATGTAACCGAAAACAAAAACTATTAATAAAATAAGCGGCAAAATAAATGTCAGATAAAATCTTAATTCCTTTGGAAATTTAAGGCCTCTTCCTGTATTGGCTTCTTTGATAAAGTTATTCCATCCCCATCCATAGCGGGTTACACAGAAAAGAACATAGGCCAAAGAACCTAACGGAAGAATATTGTTGCTTACAATAAAGTCTTCTAAATCTAATATCGTACTGCCTTCTCCTAAAGGAGCGAACCCGCTCCAGAGGTTAAATCCCAAAGCTGCAGGCATTGACAAAATAATAATTGCTATCAGATTAATGATCACTGATTTTTTTCTTGACCACCCACAAAGGTCAATACCAAAGGAAATGATATTTTCAAATACTGCAATAACTGTCGATAATGCCGCAAATACCATGAAAACAAAAAAGGCTGAACCCCATAATCGGCCCATTGGCATAGAATTAAAGATATTAGGAAGGGTAACAAAAACTAATCCTGGACCGCTGCCTGGGTTTACTCCAAATGAAAAACATGCAGGGAAAATAATAAACCCAGCCATAACAGCTACAGAAGTATCAAGAATGGTAATATTTAATCCCTCTCCAAGGAGGCTTCTGTCTTTAGAAACATAACTTCCAAAAATAGCCATACTGCCCATCCCGATACTAAGAGTGAAAAAAGCTTGTCCCATAGCTGCATAAATAGTGGTCCAAATGCCACTTTCCCTAAAACTGTTCAGATTCGGCAAAAGATAAAAACTAAGCCCCTCGGCTGCATTAGGCAATGTAACAGAGCGAATAACCAGGGCAATCATAATAACCAAAAGCGCTGACATCATCACTTTGGTTATTTTTTCAACCCCATTTTGTAATCCTAAAGAACACACCCCAAATCCTAAAATACAGATCACAATCATCCAAAAAATACTTGCACCGGCATTAGCAGTCAATCCACCGAACACTGCTTCTACTTCTGCTGGTGTACGCCCAACAAAATCTCCTCTAATCATATAGAAAAGATAAGCAAGCATCCATCCTGAAATCGTCGTATAGAACATCATTAATAAATAGTTTCCTGCCATCCCAAACCATTTGAAAACATGCCATTTAGTTCCCTTAGGTTCTAAGACATCAAAAGAAGCGGCAATGCTTTTTTGGCTGGCACGACCTACGGAGAATTCCATAACCATAATGGGCAGACCAAAAATGAGAAGGAATATAAAATATATAAGTACAAAAAGACCTCCTCCATAAAGTCCCGTAATATATGGAAACCTCCACACATTACCCAAGCCAATTGCACAGCCGGCAGAAATCAAGATAAAACCCAGCCGTGATGAAAATTTTTCTCTTTCTTGCTGCATAAAATCCCTCCTGGTATAGATATCGTTATATATTATACTTGACTTTTCCATCCAATGAAATAAAAATTTTATTTTTTTACTGTTTCTGTATTTAACATATTCTCATATATAGTATTTACAAAGTTTTACTTGCAAAAATATTTTTTAAAAAAACAGGGATCAAATGCAACTGTGAATAAAACAAATAAAAAATACATCTAAATAAATAAAAAACTAAGGGAATGCAGACTCCCTTAGTCTCTTTGCTTTTAAAATATAAAATTACTCGTTATACCTGTCTCTAAAATTTAAACATATGAATTGCCAGCGAAAGCTGCTCAGCCATTTTGCGTAATTCATCAGCTAAATCCCTTATTTTACCTGCCGCAGCAATCTGCTGTTCCATGGACGCTGAAACTTCCTGAGAACTGGCTGCTGTCTCCTCCGAGACAGCCGAAATATTTTGCATTGCCAACAAAACTTTGTCCTTGCCGTCTTTTAATTTTTGCAGACTGATTGCAGTATCATTTATTCTTTTTACAATCACCTGGACCCCTTTAGATATTTCTGTAAATATGTCTTTTGAATGGGCTACTGCTTTGCTTTGTTCATCACTGACATCTTTAAAAATTACCATTGCATCTTGGCTCTTTTTTACATCCTTCTGAATCTCTAAAATAATTTCTTTAACCATATTGCTGGCTTTACTGGTATCTTCGGCAAGTTTTCGTACTTCTTCAGCAACAACAGCAAATCCTTGTCCCTCTTTTCCTGCCCTGGATGCCTCAATAGCCGCATTTAAGGCTAAAAGATTAGTTTGTTTAGATATTCCCATAATGGTTTCCACAATTGAATCAATTTCTTTTATCTTTTGATTTAATTGCTCCACTATATTTTCTATATCTTTTCTGACTTTATTACTTTCACCATTTTTGGATTCTAGGTGATTCATAGCTTCTAAACCTTTAATATTCACTTCATGTATAAACTGTGATTCTTCTTTACTTTGATAAATCTGATCAGATATTGCCTCTATTTCTTCTGAAAGAATCGAAACTTCCTTTGCTCCATCATCTATATCTTTTGCTTGTTCATTTGCACCTGTAGCTACTGCTGTGATCGCCTGTCCCACACTATCAATGGAAGCCGTTGTCTCTTCTGTGGTATTAGATAAGATCTCTGATGATGAAAATACCTGCTTGCATAATTCATCTATTTTCTTTATCAGATCTCGTACATCAGTGATCATATTACTAAAACTTATACTTAATCTGCCTATTTCATTTCTAGACTTATAGCTGCTGCTAACGGTTAAATCTCCTTGGGAAGCTTTTTCCATCAACTGCACAATATTTGTGATCGGCCCAGTAATGCCATTGGCAATTCTCCAGGCAATAAAAATAACCACCAAAATCAAGATAAAAGTTACCAATAGATTTTTTATTTGCGTATCCATAAAAACAGCCATTGCATCTGCTTTTTTCTGTACTGTAATAACACCCCAGTTATCCGAATTCCCTGGTAACTCAATTGTACTATAGGCACTGATTACGGTTTCTCCATTACTGTCTACATACTCAGCTACTCCTGTCTCTCCATTCAGAACCTTTTCAGTAATTTCTTTAAGTTTTTCTGGTACTTCAATATCTTCAGATTCTGTAAGAGGATTTCCCTTTTCATCTTTTTTGACATTTCCATTATCATCTTTTACTAAAATAGTCTTTTTTAAGTTTTTATAATTATATTGTTCTAATACTTGTTGCTCATCTGGATGAGCTATAACATTACCTTCACCATCGATAATATATGTGTAACTGTTTTGTCCTTGACTAAATTCTTCAACCATTGTTTGAAGCGCATCTAACTTAATATCCGCCCCCATAATTCCCACTAATTCTGAGTCCTTATATATGGGTAAAAAAATGGATGTAACTGGAACATTTCCATTTACAGAATAATAGGAGGCACTAACAAAGGGTTCTTTGTCCTTTATCATCTGTTTAAACCACCATCTGGCTGAGCGGTCTGCCAATTCTCCTGCCGATGTAGCCGTCTGCATTCCATCCGCACTGCGGGTAATATAGAGCAAGTCAAAGTATGGATGTCTTTTCGCTGTATCGACTACAATATTTTGCTGTTCTTCTATTAAGAAATTTTTTACATCTTTTAAATACGCAATCTCTTCTGTTGTACTATATGCCTTGTCTATGAAGCCTCGTACATTGTCTGCTATGGCAATAGCCAGAAATTTATTATTTTCTTCTAAAGATTCTTGAAATCCTCTAGAAATAAAAATATAGCCTATCACATTAAAAATAACAAAAGGAATAATAACTAATAATAACATTACAAAAATAAGTTGTTTTCTAATTGACTTCATGATGCGCCTCCATCTTATTTTTTACAACCCCTTATTAAACAGATGCCTTTCCTTCTCTTCCCATAATAAAGCGATTCTTATGGTTAAGAATCGCTTTTTATTGAGTCAGTTAACTTTTTGTCATCTTCTACTCCTATGTAATTCAACGAATTCTACAAAATTATAGAATAAAATGTCTAAAATATCAATAAGACAAAATCCTTAAAAAACTATCTAATATCAGTGAATTGTGATTGCAATCACGGTAAAGCCGCAAAAATAACTATATGATATAGCCATGATACATAAAGTTTTAAGATGCTTATATGGATTAATAAACTGAACACTTAGATACTTTCTAAAAGAAAATGTTCTTTGTTCCTAACAAATTATAAAATGAAAATTCTAAGGAGGAATTTAATATGTCAGAATTTGCTGCCCAAGTAGATGCAAGAATATATCCCCCAAGAGATAAACATGCTGTCATTTTTGAGACCTTCCACAATTTAAAATCCGGTGAAAAAATGGAATTAATTAATGACCATGATCCCCGCCCCCTACATTATCAAATGTTAGTAGAATATGAAAATCAGTTTGAATGGGAGTATTTAGAACAAGGTCCGGAAGTATGGCGTGTATCCATAGGTAAAAAATAATTGAAACTTGGGATTATCAAAGGTCCGCAGGATTTAAGATATGTTTTTAAATCCTGCGGACTTTTTAATTTTTTCAAAAAACAGTTGACAAAAATTAAATTATTGGTAAAATTATCATGTAATAATTTTTATTATAAAATAATTTTTATTATATGGAGGGAATTAAGATGAAGAAATTTATTTGCACAATCTGTGGTTATGTTTATGAAGGAGACGAAGCACCAGAAAAATGTCCTCAATGTAACGCTCCAAAAGATAAGTTTGTAGAACAAAAAAGCACTGATTTAACATGGGCTGACGAACATCGTATCGGTGTAGCTAAAGACATTGATCCTGAAGTTTTAGAAGGATTAAGACAAAACTTCATCGGCGAATGTACTGAAGTTGGAATGTACTTAGCTATGTCTCGTCAGGCAGACAGAGAAGGCTATCCAGAAGTAGCTGAAGCTTATAAGAGAATTGCTTGGGAAGAAGCAGAACATGCTGCTAAATTCGCAGAACTCTTAGGCGAAGTTGTTGCAAGTGATACAAAGAAAAACCTTCAAATGAGAGTGGATGCAGAACATGGCGCTTGCCAAGGCAAGAAAGATCTTGCTACCAGAGCAAAACAATTAAATTATGATGCTATTCATGACACCGTTCATGAAATGTGCAAAGACGAAGCAAGACATGGCGCTGCTTTCAAAGGTTTATTAGATAGATACTTCGGTAAATAATAAATCAATAAGATACAGCCCTTGACAGTTGGTAAAACAACCGTCAAGGGCTTTTTCATGTTTAAAAGATTTCTAATCATCAGGGGAAAAATTTGACATTATGTAGAAACATCTGTTCTTATAATCTATTTACATAGAACATATGTTTTTATATAATAATATCTATAGATCAACCTGGGAGGTGCTACTTTGAATACCGATCATCGTACGATTATGCACATTGATGTGAATTCTGCCTTCTTAAGCTGGGAGGCTGTCTATAGATTACAGCATGGAGATGCTTTAGATCTTAGAACTGTCCCTTCTGTTGTGGGAGGCGATCCTGTCATAAGGCGCGGTATTGTCCTTGCTAAGTCTGTCCCTGCAAAAAAATATAAGATTAAAACAGGGGAGTCCATATTTTCAGCTCTGCAGAAATGCCCGAGCCTTATCATTGTTCCTCCCCGTTATGATTTATATATCCAATGCAGCAATAATCTGATCAAATTGCTCGAAGAATATTCTCCGGCTGTTCAGCGATACAGTGTGGATGAATGTTTTCTTGACTATACCAATATGGAATATCACTTTGGGCCTCCTCTGTCCGCTGCCCATACCATAAAAGAGCGGATTAAAAAGGAATTAGGCTTTACAGTCAATATTGGGATATCCAGCAATAAATTATTGGCTAAAATGGCATCGGACTTTCAAAAGCCGGATAAAATACATACTTTATATCTCCATGAAATAGAAGAAAAAATGTGGCCTCTGCCTGTAGAAGACCTGTTTATGGTAGGCAGATCTACTGCCCCAAAACTTCATAAATTAGGCATCTATACGATCGGTGATCTGGCAAAAGCAAATCCTAAATTTTTATATCAACACCTTAAAAGTCATGGAACCCTCATATGGAATTTTGCCAATGGAATTGAGAATTCTCCTGTAACCCGTGAGAAATCTGCCCCCATAAAAAGCATAGGAAATTCCACCACGATTTCTTTTGATGTGACTGATCAAAGGACTGCTCACTTAATTCTTCTGTCCTTGGTTGAAACGGTTGCAATGCGGCTCAGAAATGAAGAATGTTGTGGAAAACTCATTTCAGTATATATTAAAACCAATGACTTTAGGCACTATTCTCATCAAAAGAAATTAGAAATACCCACCGATTGTACCAATCATATTTTTAAGTATGCCTGCGAATTATTTGACGAAGCATGGAAAGGAGAGCCCATAAGACAACTGGGAGTAAGAATCTCTGATCTGTGCAGCAATCAGTTTTGTCAATTATCCTTATTTGATAGTTCTGATACTCAAAAACAAAAAGCAGTGGATAAGAGCATCGATCAGCTGAGAATGCGCTATGGTTCTATGGCTGTCATCAGGGCCAGTTTCCTCCACTCCCGCCTAAAACCCATTACGGGAGGCATTTTGGAAGAAGATTATGCAAGTATGTCCAGCATTCTATAGAAGGTGATTGCATGAAAATCGTAATGAAAAATATTGATGTGATTGCATGGTTTGACCAGGCTAAAGGACTTCTCCCTATAAAGTTTCGATTAAATGAAGGCGATTCCGACCTCATCGTAAAAATCGATAAAATTTGTACCAAAAAAGAAGAAAAGCTGGCAGGCAATCCGATGATTTCTTATACCTGCCAGAGCATTATTCACGGTACGCTTAAAATTTATGAAATTAAATATGAAATCAATACCTTAAAATGGTATTTGTATAAAATATAGAAAGCTCCTGCGCTTTCTTTTTATTATGCAAAAAATTACTCACAAGATTTGACACTTATTTCTAGATATGCTATGATCATATATGAAGTTTAAATATCTAATTATGATATATATTGGACAAAAGTAGATAGAAATAAGACAAGCAATTGATATTCAATACAATTGCTTTTTTATTTTGTAAGAATAATATTTCTCATTATACTTAGGAGGCGGAATTATGGCCAAGATTGTCGTAATCGGCGGAGGCTGGTCTGGCTGCGCCGCTGCCATCATCGCTGTTAAAGCTGGTGCAGAAGTTACTTTACTTGAAAGAACGGACATGCTTCTTGGAACAGGACTTGTCGGAGGAATCATGCGAAACAACGGAAGATTTACTGCTGCGGAAGAAATGATTGCCATGGGTGGCGGAGACCTATTTAAGATATGTGATGAAAATGCACGCCATAAAAATATTCATTTTCCAGGACATGAGCATGCCACTCTCTATGATATTGCAGCTACCCACGGAGCAGTCTTAAACTACATAAAGGGGTTAGGCATAAAGATTGTTTTTCAAGCCAGAGTTACCCAAGTCTCTGTAGAAAATGAATCCATAATATCTGTTACCGATGCCCAAGGGCGAACTTTCGAAGGCGACGCTTTTATCGATACAACGGGAACTGCAGGACCTATGAACAACTGTACAAAGTACGGAAATGGCTGTGCCATGTGCATCCTAAGATGTCCAAGTTTCGGAGGCAGAGTAAGTGTTGCAGGTCTTGCCGGTCTTAAAGAAATGGTCGGCAAAAAGCCTAATGGAAGTATAGGGGCTATGAGCGGTTCATGTAAATTGTATAAGGAATCCCTTTCTAAGGAAATTCAAAAAGAATTAAATACAAAAGGTGTTTGCATCGTACCTATCCCCGATGAATTGATCGAAGACCATCTGGATGTTAAGGCATGTCAGCAATATGCCCTGGAAGAATTTAAGTCTAATATCATTTTATTGGATACAGGCCATGCAAAATTAATGTCCCCTTACTTCACCCTGGAAAGATTAAGAAAAATACCTGGATTTGAAAATGCGAGATATGAAGATCCCTATGCCGGTGGGAAAGGCAATTCCATGCGATATTTCGATATGGCATACAGAGACAACCACCTTAAAGTAGAAGGGTTAAATAATCTGTTCTGCGGAGGAGAAAAAGCAGGGCTATTGGTAGGACACACAGAAGCGATTGTGACTGGAACTCTGGCAGGACATAACAGCGTACGATGTGCTTTAGGTATGGACTTGCTGCAATTACCAGAAGATCTGGCGGTGGGAGATGCTATTTCCTACGTTAAGAAAGCCATGGCAACTGAAGAAGGCATGGGTAAAAAATATACCTTCTCAGGCTCTGTATACTTTGAACGGATGAAAAAACTCGGTATGTATACAACCGATATCAGCGAAATAGAAAGCAAAGTAACTTCTTTGTCTCTAAAGGACGTATTTAACAAAAAGCTGGCGAAAGCATAAAATATTTGTAGATAGAATTTTTAATCTCCCCAAGGAGGGTTTCATATGGTAACCTTAACCCCTTTACATTACGTATATTTTTTCATTGTACTTCTGGTAATCATAACCATGGCTTTTAAAAAAGACACCGTTCTGCCCTGCATCCTTGGAATATTTCTAGTGGGCTTTATGTATTCCGGCAGTTTGGTAAAAGGCATTCAAGTTGTGTATAATTCATTAATCACTGCCGGTAATGAGTTTTGGAGCATTATCCTCGTCATATCTTTAGTAGTAGCCATGTCCCATGCCTTAAGAGATATTGGCGCAGACGAACTGATGATGGTGCCTATTAAGAAACTTATGATTAATCCAAGTATCACTTTTTTGCCCTTGGATTTGTCATGCTCTTCTTTTCCTGGTTTATCTGGCCTTCTCCTGCGGTGGCACTGGTAGGCGCCATTATGCTTCCTGCCGCCCTAAAAGCCGGGCTCCCTCCCATTTGGGCTGCGGTAGCTATGAATATTTTCGGCCATGGGGTCGGTCTATCTGGCGATTACTTTATTCAGGGCGCTCCCGCCATTACGGCTAAAGCAGCAAATATCGATAATCCTCTCACGTTGATTCAAGCCAGCTTTCCTCTTTGGCTGGTTATGAGTATTGTTACTGTCGGATGCAGTTTCTTTATGATGAAAAAAGATCTTAAGAACTACGCCCCAAAAGCAAACAGCCCTGCAAAAGCACAATCAGCCGAAGCTTCAAAACCTACCATCGGCGTATATTTTGTCTCCATACTTACTCCACTGGCTTTTCTTTTGGATATTTATATCATGTACAAATATAAGCTAAAAGGCGGAGATGCAACGGCATTGGTAGGAGGAACCACCGTACTGATTATGGTCTTTGCTTCCATTATCAAGCATAATTTTGTTAATTCCTTTGAAAAGATCACGGATTATATCAGGGAAGGTTTTATGTTTGGTATAAAAATCTTCGCTCCGGTCATCATCATAGGTGCATTTTTCTTTTTAGGCAGTGAATAAAATGCCAAAATCATCCTTGGGCCTGATGCCACCGGATTGCTGTCCGATGTAGGACTTTACTTGTCGGATAAAATTGCCCTGTCAAAATTCTCTGTAGCCTTTGTTCAAATTGTTGTAGGCATTATAACCGGCCTTGATGGTTCAGGATTTTCCGGACTTCCTTTACTCGGCTCTTTGGCACAAACCTTTTCTGTTGCAATGGATATAAATAAAGAAGTTCTCGCTGCCTTAGGTCAGATCAGCACCATTTGGGTAGGAGGAGGAACGATTATTCCTTGGGGAATCATACCCGTAGCGGCCATATGTAATGTGGAACCCCTGGAACTGGCCAGGAAAAATCTTCCACCCGTAGTCATAGGATTTATAGCAACTTTTATTACGGCATTATTTTTCTTGTGATTCTTTCCAAATTAAAATCAAAAGCCGCAAACAATGTTATTTACAGTGTTTACGGCTTTTTCTATATATCAATCTTTCTTTAAGAAATGTTTATTAAAATGATTTTATACTTTTTATGTTTTATATTTAATGCTTCAAAATATTTTCCCTGAAAATATCCATATCTCGTTTGATACCATCTAATTTCGCAACTTTATTATTTAAATCCTAAAAGATCCAGTAGCTTCTTTTCAACATATCTGTTTTTCCCTTCATAAGGCAAATCATGTATATAAATAGCAGGATTAAAGTTTAATTCAATGATGCTGTGATTGTCTTGGCTGGGTTTCTCATAGATATCCTTAATAATCATATCCACTCCGCAAATTTTTGCTCCAACTGCTTTGGATGCCCCAACTGCAATATCTTTATACTCCTGTATGATTTCATCTGTAAAGTCAATGCTTTCTCCTCCAGTACTGATATTGGAGTTTTCCCGCAAGAAAACTGTTTCTCCTTCTTTTGGGATATCCTTAATCGTTCTCCCCTGAGAACTTAAAAAATCCATTTCAACTTTTCCAAGATTGATTTTCTCAAAAGGCGTAAGATGTCCTTCCCCTCTTAGGGGATTTTTATTTTTCTCTTCTACTAATTCTTCTATGGTATGGATACCGTCTCCTTTTACATTGGCAGGTATGCGGTGCAGTATTCCTGCTACTTCGTCTCCTAACACTAAGAAACGGTATTCTTTACCTGATATATATTCTTCAATTAATACTGTATCGTCATGCTCTAAAGCCAATTCTACTCCTTTAATATATTGCTCCTTAGAATAATGTTCTAAAAGAATGGTAATCCCTATGCCGAAGTTGGTATTCTTAGGTTTAATCACAACACCTTTATCACAAAAATCTTTCCAATGAATTTCTGCTTCCTCTTTGCTCTTTACTACGGTACCCTTTGGCACATTAAATCCATTTTCCCCTAATATTATTTTAGTAACCAGTTTGTTTTCCATAATCAGGGGAGCAATATAGCTGTCTAATGATGTCTTCGTAGCTTGTTTAATATATTCGACCTTGTCCCCTTTCTTTAACCGAATAAAATTCTCTCCGGCATCCAGGATATCTACCTGGATGTTCCTGTTTTGGGCTTCTTTTATAAGAATTACCGTAGAAAGTTCCAGTTTTTCATTGCTTATATCAGACATAATATCTCCCTCTTACATCGTTATTTTATTCTGAATTGCTCTTGCCATACCAAATTTGAGGTAATCTCCTTCATATTCCTTAATACCTTCACAGATTTTTGAAGAAGGAAGTTTGGAAATATCCTTTATTTTTTCATATTCATGATGAATAACCGTTTCATATTTTTGATTACAACCCGCTTTATCCATATAAATGGCAATGATTTTAAGTTTTTCAAAAATTACTTCTGCCCAGTCTTGCAGAGTAATTCTGTGATTCTCGTAATCCTTCAGGATTAAATTTTTTTTCCTTCCATAAAGAGCCACTGCCTGATGATTTCTATCCGCTTTTTCTAATATTTCCTCTGAAAGAAATTCACTGCTTTCAAAAAGGCAATACAACATAAATATTTGCATAAAGTATAATTGTTCCATGGAAATCCCTGCACTGTCAAAAGGATTAATATCTAAAATCCGAACTTCCATATATTTTACTCCTCTTTTTTCAAGAGCCATAATTTGAGTTTCTCCGTTTTGAGGGCTTTGTTTAAATCTCACAAAGGAATACAATTCCCCTTCATCCTGTAAAATATGATCATTGAGTTGGACTTGCTCATCTCCTCTGTAAATCCCCAGCTTCGCAAACTCTTCGCATTTTGTAGTCAACAGCCTTCTTACATCTTCAGTATACTGTGCCAATGTATTATAAGTTACCAAATTGCCCTTCTGAAATGTATTGCCATAGCCAAATGGACTAACTCTTAAAGAAGTTGCAGCTTCCAGATCTATATCTGGTATCGGTTTGTAGCTGGAGTGAAAAACAGGAGAGGCTCCAAAAAGATAAATCAATAACCATCGGTATTTAAGGAAATTTCTTGCTACAGCAAAATAGATTTCATCTGTAAATTCCCTCTTAGTTCTATTTTGACCATAGTGGTGAAATAAATAATCCATAATTGCTTCTCCAAAAGCAAAATTGTAATGGAGGCCACAAATCATTTGCATCTTTTTTCCGTATCGTAAAGCTAAACCTTTTCTATAAATGGTTCTTTTTCTTCCTTCTGTAGAAGCATTAAACTTTGCGATGGGAATATCTTCTTCCTCCGGCAGTCTTGGTGGCATACTCATAGGCCATAAATATTCATTCTCAAGGGCTTTTTCCACCTCAAGGTGCAATGCTTTTAAAGCTTGGTAAGTTTCCTCGACATCCGGATAAGGATTTGTAATCAGCTCTATTTGACTTTCAGAAAAATCTGTAGTGATATTAGGATTTTCCAGTTTATCTCCTAAGACCTTGGGATGTGCGGTTAAAGCAAGGTCTCCTGTTAAGAGAACTCTTGGAGATTCTCTTTCAATTCCCCAAGTCCCATCAAGCAGAAGTCTGGCGTTATTGTCATCTCTAAATAAATTCAATAACTCTGTGAAATGCCAGTTCATAGATTTCCTCTTCTCAAGTATCTTTTACACTTATTATATATAAATCCCTGACACTCTTCAAAGAAATATTTATGCTAAAAAACAGGCTTAAAATATAATCCTTCCCTCTACAAATTAATAACTGCTTAATTTTTACATGCGATAAAATAAATCGTAATTTTTGTCAATTGTTGTTGAAAAATGTTTAACAAAGTAGTATCATAGAACTATACCAATAGTAATTATTTCCTAGTACTATATATCGAATTTGTACAGTTTCTTCTAAATAATATCTCTTATAAGAACATTGATATTTTTATATAATAAATTTTTATAAGGAGGTATATCCATGAATATCTTAAATGGAAAGCCTTTTAAAAAAATAAGAAAGAAGAAGCTTCAGACTATCTCAAAAAAGAGCTTGAAAAGAGATTCAATGAATTGACTGAGAAATTCGAAATAAGCCTTTCTGAATTGCAAGAACATATGATGCATGGTCAAAACTTAGGAGAAATGGGCAGTTGAACCTATGATATTCAAAGCAAAGAAATTTTTAGAACAGAAAAAGTGTATCATCTTTTAGAGTGCAGCCAACAATCCTTAGGAAATAACCTGGAAGAATTTTATGCACATGTACATCCAGATGACTTGGAGATGGTAAAAAATGCATATAATAAAATGTTAGAAGGTATTGAATACGATATTCAATACCGAATCATTACTGACAAAGGAACTGAAAAGTACATTCATGAAAAAACCAGCGCCTTATATGATATAGATAACAAGCCCATTAAAGTATTTGGAATTATGCAAGATATTACAGAACAAAAACAAATAGAAAAACATCTGAAAGAAATAAGTGAACATATGAATCAGGCACAAATGCTCTCCGGAATTGGAAGCTGGAAATATGATATTTTAGAAGAAAAATTCTGGGGTTCTCCTGAAATGTTTAATATTTATGGCAGCAAACTAGAAAATAACGATGGCGATTATACAAATTTACTTAAATTAATACATCCTGACGACCAACCCAAAGTTCAAGAAGCGATTAATACATATCTGGCAGGAAAACCTTATGAAATGGAATGTCGTATTTTATTAAACGACGGCTCTCTAAAATACATTATTGCAAAAGGACTTCCAACAGTAGATCAAGATGGACAAGTTATAAGTATTCTAGGAACAATACAAGACATTACAGAACAAAAAAGATTACAGCAAGAAATCGAAAAAATTCAAAAAAGATTTCAAATTCTTGTACAAGAATCGAATGATGTTTTTGAAATAATTGCTCCTGATGGAACAATAAAATATGTAAGCGAAGCATCTGAAAAAATTATCGGATACAAACCGGAAGATAGAATAGGCAAAAATATATATGATTTCTATGAGGGCGTTCAATTAGATAGAGTAAAAAGTATGGTCAAAGCTGCAATAGAATATCCTGATAAAGTCGTTCATGGCAATATTCTTTTTAACAATATTTATCTGGACGTCCATCTGAAAAATTTAATACATGAACCTGTCATAGAAGGAATTGTAGTCAATTTTAGGGATATTACAAATAGAATAAAAATGGAACAAAAAATGGCTTATATCTCTACCCATGACACTTTAACAGGTCTTCCGAATCAAACTTATTTAAAAAAACAATTAAGAAATGAATGTCAATTAAGTAATTCGAAAAGAAGTAACTTTGCTCTTATGATGCTAGATATTGATGGGCTAAAAAATATCAATTATTCTTTAGGATACGAAACAGGAAACAAACTGATTATGGCAATTGTTGATAGATTGAAGAATTTTTCATATCAAGAAATATTTATTAGCCGATATTCAGATAGTACTTTTGGGATTATTGTAAAAGGTCAGGAAACTTCTGAGGAATATGCACATATTGCCCGACAACTCATTGAATTATTAAAAAAGCCTTATAAGATAGGAAAATATGAATTAGATATCACCGTCAATATAGGAATCTGCATGTACCCAACGGATGCACGAAATGTGGATTCTCTTAGCAAAAATGCAAAGATCGCTTTATTCAGAGGAAGAAAAGAAGGTAAAAATAGATTTAAATTTTATAATTCTGATTTAGGCATCCAGAATTATAAAAATTATATCATGCGAACACATTTATATCATGCAATAGAAAAAAATGAAATGAAAGTTTATTATCAACCTATAGTTAATTTAAAAGACAATAAAATATTAGCAGCTGAAGCATTGATTCGCTGGGAACACCCTATGTGGGGAATGATATTGCTGGATGAATTTATGCCTTTAGCGGAAGAAACTGGATTAATCATTGATATTGGAAAATGGATGTTAAGACAAGTTTGTTATAATTATAGCCAATGGCTCCAAAAAGGATTCCCTAACATAAAAGTATGTATTCACTTTTCTAGTGTCCAGTTTATGGAAAATAATTTTGAAGATAATATTCTGGATATTATTAAAGAATTTAATTTAAATCCGGACTTTCTTATCATGGAAATTACCGAAAGTATTATCATGGAGAAAAAAGGAAGGTTCTTACGTGCTATTAAAAAGCTTCAATCCGCTGGAATACAGTTGGCAATTGACGATTTTGGAAAAAGTTTTTCCACTCTTGCTCATTTACACACTATGAATATTGATATTATAAAAATTGACAATTTCTTTATACAAAATTGTATGGCGGATCCAAAGTGTAATATCATTCTCAGCGCCATCATTGATACCGCTAAAAAACTTAAACTCAGAGTTGTTTCTGAAGGTATTGAAACATGGGAACAGTTATATTACTTGCGGGAATTAAATTGTTATGCAGGACAAGGTTCCTTATATGCCGGTCCTGTTCCATTAAAAGAATTCGAAAAAATGTTAGCTACAGGAAAATGCAAACCTGTTGTCGTTAATAATACGCCTCTAATATCTCGGGAAGAAAGACGAAAATACTTTAGAATTCAATTTTATCAGCTACTAGAAGCAAGTATAACCATTAAAGAGATACAAGGAAAAAAAGTAAATGTAGGAGATACCAAAGTATTGGTAAAAAATATTGGCCCAGGAGGACTATGCTTTCTTTCCAACATCAAAATGCCTATCAAGAAACATTTTATTATACAATGCTCGACTCAATTGATAGGAGAAGAAATCCAGGTATGTGGCCACCTTGTTTGGGCGGAAGAACTTGAGCCTAATATATATGAATATGGCGTTGAATTTATTATCGATGAAAATGAAAGAGGCAATTTGATCAAAATTTTAAATCAAGTACAAATCAAAATGAAAAAAGATTTATTGTTTGCTGAAGGAAACTTCACACCATATTCTGCAAAAAAATATTTTGCTACAGAAATTGTCAACTTATAATGCCAAGTATGAATAGTATAAATGCTGTGATATATGAATCAATCATATATCACAGCATTTATGTTTTTATACTAAATATATCCTTAACCACCTTAATAACTTTTAAATGAATTATTCTTCAACTTTGTTGGTGATATACTCTTGCATTTTTTTATATTGGGCTTCCAAAATAATAATTTTATTGCCTTCTCTGGATATATATCCCTCTTCTTCAATCTTTTTAATCGATCGATTGATGGTTTTAATACTTAAGCCTGACTGATCAGCAATATCCTGGCGAGTGAATTTTAAAACACATTTATTGTTTTCAGCCATCTTTTCATATAAATGAATAAATAAAAGGATAACTCTATCGACCCCCTGGGAAAATAGAAAAATCCGTTCTTTTCTTGCTTGTTCTAAAAGATAACTTCCCATGGACTTTGTTTCAAGCAATAAGGTATTAATATCATTTCTCATCCATCTTTCAAATTTATCCTTTGAAATCACCAACATTGTACAGGGGGTCACTGTTGTAAGGGTGGTCATATAATTCTGAAGGTCTAGTAGTATTTCCATAGAGCCAAAGGTTTTAACAGGATAAAACCACATATAGTTGTATACAATCCCAAAAATTCTATAATCCAAAGCTTTAACAATACCTTCAACTAAGATATAAACCGTATCTACTTCATTTTTTTCTCTGATAAACACATGATCCTTTTCCATGTGAACAATCTGAAAAGAATCTAGCAGCCACATAGGTGCGTTTTTTAGATATGCCTCTAAATATTCTTTTTCGGAACCTTTTAGAGTATTTTGTAATGCCATCAGTTTCTTAATATTGCTTTCCGTCTGAGTCATTATCGGTTCCCCCTTGAGATCATTATATCATATTTTATAAGGTCCTTTATAAATAGCTTTAAGAAACTCTAGGAAATTTCCACTCTCTTGTTTTCTATTAACAATCTTTTCACTAATATGCTTCTTACCTATTAAACAAAAGAATTTCCAGTCTTTCCGATATGACTTGTATCATAGGCCCGGCTGTAAATGCAGTCACTAAAGTAATCACACCCAGCTTACCACCTAATAAAACGCCGATTAATACCATAGATATGTCAAACACTATCTTAGTCCTTTTATAATCCCATGAGAGCTTGTCTTTAATGGTCATCACCAGTCCGGTGAACGGGTCTAATCCGATATCCATAACGATAAAAATCGCCACTCCCGTATATAGCAAAAAACATCCTGTTAGCCCTGCAAGGATGCGCAATGTCAGTGTATCCGAGACTGCCAATGCACTATAAAGTTTTGTTCCTATGTCTACAAAAAAGCCATAGGGGACAATATATATAAATGTTCCAATGTTCACATATTTTTTCCCTATAAATAATAATAAAATGATTAGTCCTATATTAACGACATTAGAAGCCATTCCTAACTGCCTGGTGGATAAATTAAAAAAATTTCTTACGCCGTCATATACAATGCCAATAGGATCATTTCCAAGCATCGTAGAAGCATTAAAAGCTACTCCAACTCCCACGAAAAAAATACCTATTAGTCCGTAAATCATTTTCATGCCGCTTTTTAGTTTCATATCGGTCCTCTTCCTGTAGTTCTAAGTTATACTTCTGTCTAAACAATCCAAGTAGGAATAAAGCCATCTTAAAAAGTATTCTCTTTAAGATGGCTTTTGTTTTCATATCTTTAAAACTTATTGAATGGGTTCAACTTTTACAAGATTGGTTGGTAAGTCTGCTACGTTTTCTGCTACGTCGTTTTTATTGATTTGAATACTTCCGTCTGCAATTTTATTATAAATAGCAGTATATTGTTCTTGTGTGAATTGTTTAAATCTTGAAGTTTCCATTGGTAATTGAACATTATTGGTTTTTACATCGAGAGTCACTGCAGTACCGCCTTCAAAAGTACCGCGATAATATTCATCAATTGCATCGTAAACAGATTTACTTAAATTCTTCATCGCAGATGTGATAACAGTTTCAGATTCACCGGATTGGTCAACGTCAACACCGATTACTTTAGTTCCTGCGGTTTCAGCTGCTTTCATAACAGAGTTTCCAACGCCACCACCACAGGCAAAAATAAGTTCTGTTCCTTCATTGTACCATGCTGCTGCTTTAGACATGTTTTCCGGAGATGCATCAAAGTTACCTACATAGGTGTATTTGATAGTAACATCGCCTTTAGCTAATCCCAATTCTTGTGCTGCATAATCTGCACCCTGGATGAATCCATAGCCGAAACGTACAACTGCAGGTACTGCAATACCACCCATAAATCCAAGCTGTCTGTATCCATCCTGTACTGCTGCATAACCTGCTAAAAATCCTGCTTGTTCTTCAGCATAATAGATTGCTTTTACATTGGATTTGATATCGTAATTATAATCTCCGCTGTGAGGCGCACCATCTATAAGAATAAAGGTTACATCAGGATATTTTAATTGCGCATTATATACAGGCACTTCAAAAAGATATCCTGGACATACGATCACTTTTGCACCACCTTTTACAGCAAGGCCAATAGAGGTCATAATCGCATCGTCTGATTTCTCAGAGGGTTGATAGTATTTATAGGAAATACCTTTTTGTTCTGCATAGGCTTTAACCCCTTCCCATGAGCCCTGGTTAAAGGATTTGTCATCAATAGTTCCTACGTCAGTAATCAATGCCAGTTCTGCTCCAGCGGAGTTGTCCTGTTTTGTTGTAGTTTCCTGAGTTGCTCCACCTGATGTTTCTTCAGTCTTTGTTGTATTGCTTTGGCCACAGCCAACCAATGCTGTAATACTTACTGCTGCTGCCAACATTAAACTGATTAATTTTCTTTTCATCATTATTTTCTCCCCCTAATAATTTTTTGGTTTTTCACCTTTTATGAATTGAACTGCAGAGCTTGTGCCTATTCGCTCACACCCTGCATTTAAAAACATCTCTAAATCCTTAAGACTTCTTACGCCACCGGCAGCTTTCATCTTGACACCGGGAGCAATATGGGCTTTAAACAGATTAATATCTTCTATGGTTGCACCACCTGTTCCAAAGCCTGTAGAGGTCTTAATATAGTCTGCTCCTGCTTCGGAAACGATTTTACACATAGCGATTTTTTCTTCTTCTGTAAGATAACATGTTTCAATAATCACTTTTAAAATTTTGTCTCCCACAAGCTTTTTAAGTGCAGCTATTTCATCTTTAATTGCTTCGTAGTTTTTATTTTTTACATCGCTGATATTGATAACCATATCAATTTCACTGGCGCCATCTTCCAATGCTTTCTGAACTTCAGCCATCTTTGCTTCTTTCACACTATAGCCCAATGGAAAGCCTACTACAGTACAAATATTGATTTTTTCTCCATAGGTATCATGGACTCTTTTTACATAACATGGTGGAATACATACGGACGCTGTTTGATATTCTATCGCTTCTTCACAGAGCTTTTGAATATCTTCCCATGCAGCAACAGCTTTCAGCAGTGTATGGTCCACATGCTGCAGCATTTCTTGTATTGTCATTTTATCCCCCTTTTCAAGGTGTATTAAGTTTAATCTTTTAATGTCTTCCCTATTTCGGTAATGGATTTTGTGATTAATTCTTTAAATAATGGAGCTACCTTATCGGCAGTTTCCTGTACTTCTTCATGGCTTAAAGGTTGCTCACTCATTCCGGCAGCCAAATTCGAAATACAAGAAATTCCGCATATTTTCATTCCCATATGCTTTGCTGCAATCGCTTCACAGGCTGTACTCATCCCTACCGCATCTGCCCCTAAGGTTCTGCACATCCTTATTTCTGCGGGACTTTCATAGTTAGGACCTGAAAGCTGGAGATAAACCCCTTCCTTCAAGGAAATATTCAAGGAAGCTGCCACATCTTTAATGATATTTCTTAAGTTCTTATCATAGATTTCACTCATATCGGGGAAGCGAACCCCTAATTCGTTAATATTTGCTCCTTTTAATGGGGATTCAACAAAACTCGCAATCTGATCCTTAATGAGCATGAAATCTCCCGGCTTAAAATCATAATTTGTTCCTCCGGCAGCATTGGTCAGAAATAATACTTCTGCTCCCATAAGCTTCATCAATCTTATGGGAAGGACCACATCATCCATAGAGTATCCCTCGTAATAGTGAACTCTGCCCTGCATAATCACTACCGGAACCTGATTCACATATCCAAAAATAAATCTTCCTTTATGCCCCGGAACTGTAGATACGGGAAATTCTTCAATATCATGATAGTCAAGCACAGCTTCCACCTGTATGGAATCCCCATAATCTCCTAAACCAGAGCCCAATACCAAGGCTACTTTAGGCTGAAATTGAATTTTTTCTTTGTAGCATTTGTAACATCTTAAAAGTTTGTTGTATCTTCTGTTCATACTGCCCTCCTTTATACATATTTCACTATTTTATCTTTTTCAATCCTTGCAAGGATTAAAGGTCTTTCCGTAGGTGTAGTATCTTCAATAGTAAATGCTTCTATTAGTTTGTCTTCTGATGCCTTAAATAATTCTTGATTATTCGCATATAAAGTAGCTAGAACTTCTCCTTTTTCTACATATTTCCCTACTTTGTTCCTAAGTATAATGCCTGCTGAATAATCAATCGCGCTGTCTTTGGTTTCTCTGCCGGCACCTAAAAGCATCGATGCTATACCACAGTCTTCTGAATTGATACGGGTAATATATCCTGATTTTGGCGCTTTCACTTCATAAGACCACTTAGCTTTTTCAAACTTATCCGTATCTTTTATTACGGAAGCATCTCCGCCCTGAGCTTCTACCATGCTGATAAGTTTTTCCAGGGCTTTTCCGTTTGCAATAGCGTCTCTTGCCATTTGTATGCATTCCGGAAGTTCTCCTTTTCCTGCCAGATACAGCATATTCCCTGCCAGACGAATACAAATTTCTGTCAGGTCTTCCGGACCATGCCCTTTTAAAGTTTCAACCGCTTCAATCACTTCTAGTGCATTTCCAATATTATTGCCAAGAGGGATGTCCATATCCGTAATTAAAGCAGCGGTTCTTCTTCCTGAGTTTTCTCCGATTTTTACCATGCATTCTGCCAGGGCAATTGAGTCTTCAAGACTCTTCATAAAGGCTCCGCTTCCGGTTTTAACATCCAGAAGGATACAATCACTGCCTGCAGCTAATTTCTTACTCATAATAGAAACTGCAATAAGAGGAATACTGTCTACCGTAGCAGTTACGTCCCTTAAAGCATACAGCTTTTTATCTGCCGGGGTTAAATTCCCCGATTGTCCGATGACACTTAACCCTGCTTTATTGACCACATCAAAGAATTCTTCCTGGGTCAGGGACAACTTGATACCGGGAATTGATTCCATCTTATCAATGGTCCCTCCTGTATGCCCTAAACCTCTTCCGGACATTTTTGCTACCTTTACGCCATAGGAAGCTACGATAGGCGCAATGATTAAAGTGGTTTTGTCTCCTACGCCCCCTGTTGAATGTTTATCTACCTTAATGCCCTCGATACCTGAAAGATCTACCGTATCTCCGGAACGGGCCACTGCATCTGTCATGATAAAAATTTCTTCCTCAGTCATTCCTTTAAAGTATACGGCCATTAAAAATGCCGACATTTGATAATCAGGAATATTCCCTGCAACGTATTCTTCAATCAGGTATCTGATTTCTGCTTCCGTTAAAGCTTCACCATTTCTTTTTTTCATAATAAGGTCATACATTCTCATTGGTAAAACAAATCCTTTCTATCATTATCTGCTGCCTTTGTCGTATGGAATTCCTGCCGCTTTTGGCGCCTGAGAATTTTTAGAAACACAAGCGAGAACAATAAGCGTAGCCATATAAGGAATCATCTTATAAACTTCATTGGAAATCGGCAAGTCTTTGAGGACTGGAATACCTGAATAGGTGCTGGCTAATGTCTTCATAATCCCGAAGAAAAAGGCTGCTCCTAAAACCCCTCTCGTTCTCCACTGTCCAAAGATTAAAACTGCCAATGCCAGGAATCCATATCCGGCAACGCTGCCGTTAAAGTTAGTTGAAGTTGGGATAACAAATATCAGTCCTCCTATACCGGCTAACACCCCCGAAATAATTACACCCGCATATCGGATTTTATAAACGTTGATTCCTACGGAATCGGCTGCCTGAGGATGCTCTCCGCAGGCTCTTAGTCTTAATCCGAATTTTGTATTATTAATCAGGATGTTTGAAAGGATATATATTGCCACACCGATATATGTTGTAATATAGCAGTTCTGAAAGAACATAGGACCGATAAGGGGTATATCTCCCAAAACAGGAACCTTGGCAATATGGAAAGTATCTGTAAACTGTATTTGTTGAACCCCTTGAATCATTCTTGCCATAAAAATTGCCACTGCCGGAGCAAACATGTTTAATGCTGTTCCGCTGATGGTCTGGTCTGCCTTAAGATTAATAGATGCAAAGGCATGAAGCAGTGAAAAAATCCCTCCGCTGACACCGGCAATAAGAATTGCCAATAGTAAAAGTCCCTGACCGCTTAAAGTATTTTGAAAAATATTGATAAAAAAGATACTGATAAAAGCGCCCATTACCATAATGCCTTCTAAAGCAATGTTAACGACACCGCTTCGCTCAGAGAACATACCGCCTAATGCAACGATTAAAAGAGGAATCGCAAAAAACATCGTCTGCTGAACAATGAAATATAAGATACTCATATTTGCTCACCCTCCTTCTTGCTGTTTGTCATAAGTGTACGGATAATGGTTTTGAATAATAACGCAAAGGCTCCAAAGTAAACAATTGCCGAAATGATAATATCAATAACTTCCGGTACGAAGTTGTAAAGCTGAAGATTGTATCCGCCAACGGTGATATGGGCGATAAACAGTCCTGCAAATAAAATGCCGATTGGATTGGATAATCCAAGCAATGCCACAAATATACCGTTAAAGCCTTCCGGCGCTATAACGTCTAATACCTGAATATATTTTCCTGAACCTGCAAGATAAAGCAGTGAGCCTCCTATTCCGGATAAAGCCCCGGCAATGACCATGGATAAAACAATATTTCTTTTAGAATTAATCCCTGCATATTTGCTGGCAAATGGATTGTATCCGCAGGCTTTTAATTCGTATCCGAAAACAGTTTTTTCAATTAAAATATAGATAAGGACTACAAAAAGAATCGCTATAAAAATTCCGATGGTCATATTAGGCCCCAGGAATTGATCCAAACCTGCTCTTGGTAAATTGGCACTCTGTGCAACGGGCTTGGATTGGTTCTTTACCTGGTCATAAACATTTTTAACCACTAAAATATTGACAAGATACATTCCAATATAATTCATCATAATGGATGAAATAACTTCATTCACATTGGCTATGGCTTTTAAAAGTCCCGGAACAAGTCCCCATAATGCTCCTGCAGCCGCAGCGCCTATAATGGCAACAACCCAGTGAATCTGATCTGGCAACCAGGTCCACTTTACTCCGATATAAACCGCTACAAAGGCACCCATGGTAAATTGTCCTGAAGCACCAATGTTAAATAATCCAGTTTTAAAAGCAAACCCTACGGATAAACCGGTCATAATAATAGGAGTCGCTACGTAGAACATTTGACCGATTCCAAAGGCTCCATCCGCAAAACTTCCCTGTAAAATCATCAGAAATCCCGGAAACGCCTGGGATGGATTACTGAATAAAAGTATCAGAAGACCAAATAACAGACCTGCTATAATTGCTAATACGGATGAAGAAAAATTAAGAAGCGCTTTATTTTCCCCTTTTTGTTTTTTATTAGCTGGCACTGGATACACCTCTTTTCGTACCTGCCATATAAAGACCAAGTTCCTGAACTGTCACTTCCTCCGGTCTTACATCAGCAACAATTTCTCCTTCATACATAACTAAAATTCTATCGCTTAAAGTCATTACTTCATCTAATTCAAAGGATACTAAAAGAACTCCTTTGCCTTTATCTCTTTGTTCAACCAATTGCTTATGCACATATTCAATGGCCCCTACATCAAGGCCTCTTACCGGTTGAACCGCAATAATAAAATTAGGGTCTCTATCCAACTCCCGGGCAATAATCGCTTTTTGCTGATTTCCTCCGGACATACCACGGACAATTGAATCTTCTCCCTGGCCACAGCGGATATCAAATTTTTCTATAAGATATTTAGCATACTGACTGATTTCTCCAAATTTTAAAAACCCTTTCTTCTGGAACTTCGGCTCAAAATAAGATTGAAGCACCAGATTTTCTTTCAGGGTATAATCTAATACCAAGCCATATTTTTGTCTGTCTTCCGGAATATGTGCCAGTCCGTCAAGGCATTTATTGCGAATGGTTTCGTTTGTGACGTCTTTTCCTTTTAGTTTTATCTTGCCTCCATCGATGGGCATCAACCCGGTAATGCCGTATACCAATTCTGACTGACCGTTGCCATCAATACCGGCTATGCAGACAATTTCTCCTGCTCTCACCTGAAGGGAAACATTCTTTACAATATGTTTGTGGGTGTGCTTTGATTTGATGCATAAATCCTGAACTTCCAATACCGGTTCTCCCGGATTCATTGCTTTCTTATCTACAGAGAGGTTTACTTTTCTTCCAACCATCATTTCCGACAGTTCTTCTTTGGAAGTGGTTGCAACATCCACTGTACCGATGTATTTGCCTTTGCGGAGAACACTGCATCGGTCCGCTACAGCTTTGATTTCATTTAATTTATGGCTTATGAATATAATGGATTTGCCTTCAGAAACCAGTTGTTTCATGACTTTTAGAAGTTCATCGATTTCCTGAGGTGTTAAAACTGCTGTAGGCTCATCAAAGATAAGGATATCGTTGTCGCAGTAGAGCATTTTTAAAATTTCTACTCTCTGCTGCATACCAACGGTAATATCCGAGATATAAGCATCCGGATCGATTTTAAATTTATATCTTTCACTTAATTCTAGGATTTTTTCCCTTGCAGCATCCATTTTAAGAAAACCTTTGTTGGTGGTTTCTCTTCCTAATACAATGCTTTCTAATACAGTAAAATTATGAACCAGTTTAAAGTGCTGGTGCACCATACCGATACCTAAATTGTTCGCATCATTGGGGTTATTGATTTTTACCGGTTTCCCATTGATTCTAATTTCTCCTTTTTCCGGCTGATAAAGTCCGAACAAAACACTCATTAAAGTGGATTTCCCTGCTCCGTTTTCTCCTAACAGGGCATGAATTTCTCCTTTTCGTACGTGCAGGGTGATGTCATCATTTGCTTTAAAGTTACCAAAGACTTTCGTAATATGATTCATCTCTATTACATTTTCCACCATCCACAGCCCCTCCTTACTCATGATTGCAAATCGGCTTTTGTAAAACTTAACGGCAACAATTCTTCCAACAAATATTCCTTATACTCTGTTTCGCTTTTTGCTAAAATTACTTTAAAGCGCTTTGGATCGCAAAACTCAGCCATGACCTGTCTGCATACGCCACAGGGTGCGCAGTAATCCCCTTCACCTTTTTTAACTGCAGCGGGTCCTCCTACGATGGCAATGGCTTCAAAATCCATTTGCCCTTCTGAAACAGCCTTAAAAAAAGCAGTTCTTTCCGCACAATTTGTTGGGGTATAAGAGGCATTTTCAATATTGCATCCTAAATAAATTTTCCCGTTACTCCCCAGCAAAGCAGCACCCACTTTAAATTTGGAATAGGGAGAATAGGATTTTTCCCTTGCCTGAAATGCTTTTTCGATAAGTTCCCTGTAATCTGCCATTTAAGATTGCTCCTTTACTTTAATATCTCCTTTAAAAAGCTTGTACCGCCGATGTCTCCCTGGATATCAAAGATATCAAGAATGGTTGCTCCGATATCGGCAAAAGTATCTCTTGTTCCAATGGATGTGTTTTCTTTAATTTTCTTTCCATAGACAAGCATTGGAGTATATTCTCTGGAATGATCCGTACTGGGCGTTCCCGGGTCGCAGCCGTGATCGGCTGTAATGATTAAAATATCATCGTCTTTCATTTTGTCTATGAATAACCCTAATTGCTTATCAAACTCTGTAGCCGCCTTAGCATATCCGTCGATATCGTTTCTATGACCATAAATCATGTCAAAATCCACCAGGTTAACAAAACATAAACCATTAAACTCTTCATCCATAATCTGCAGAGTTTTGTTCATTCCATCTGTATTGCTGACAATCGAAACGGTTTTCTGTATGCCCTTTCCGGCAAAAATATCGTATATTTTCCCAACGCCTATGGTTTCAAGTCCAGATTGTTCTAAGTAATCTAACATTGTCTTCTTTGGTGGAATCAAAGAATAGTCGTGGCGATGGGCTGTTCTTTTAAAGTTTGGATATTCCCCCACAAAAGGTCTTGCAATGACTCTTCCTACGCCATGCTCTCCCTGTAAGATTTCTCTTGCAATAGTACAGTATTTGTATAAATCCTCTAAAGGAACGATGTCCTCATGGGCTGCAATCTGAAAAACGCTGTCAGCAGAGGTATAAACAATTAAATCCCCTGTTTCTACATGCTGTTGTCCATAATCACGAATAACATCCGTTCCGGAGTATGGCTTATTGCATAAAACATTTCTTCCGGTTCTTTTTCTGAATTCATTTAGTATTTTTTCAGGAAATCCGTTAGGATAGGTAGGGAAGGGTTTTTCTGAGATTAATCCGGCTATTTCCCAATGGCCTATGGTGGTATCTTTACCCATGGACTTTTCAGCCATTCTTCCGTAAGAACCTAGTGTATAGACTTCTTTATCTCCGCAGGATACACCGTCAATATTAAATAAACCAAGTTTTTTCATATTGGGTGTATGGTATTGACTGGATTTTACAATAGACCCTAAGGTATTGCTTCCTTCATCTCCAAATAAAGCGGCATCCGGTAATTCTCCAATGCCAAAACTATCTAATACAATTAAGAAAACTCTTTTCGCTTTCATATTGCCTCCTTTATCTGCTCACAAAATAACATTTTCAATTCCACATGCTCCAAAAAATTTAATTAAATATCAGTAAATTAATTATTTAGTACTTTAACTGTATTATATTTGTTTTGCTAAATTCACAAAAGGTCACTTGTCCCTTTTTGGAGCCAAAATAATTTTTATATAATTTACTGAAATTTTTACAGATTTTTTTGGATACAATGCACAATTTTATTGTCTGAACTTAAAAATTCGCCGAAATATCCTACAATCCAATAAAAAATACTCTATAGAAGAGACGTATAACTGTCCCTCTATAGAGTATCAACAAGGAGATGATTTATTGATTGATTTCCAATTTTTTGAGGATTTCATTGTATGGTAATGGTTTTGAAAATAGATAACCTTGTATTTTATTGCATTTTTGTTTTCTCAAATATTCCATTTGTTCTTCTGTTTCAACGCCTTCAGCTACAACACACAAATCCATGATTCTTCCTATTTTCACCATCAAATGGATTAAAGACTTATTTCTTTTGTCTAAACAGATATTATCAATAAAAGTTTTATCAATTTTTAATGTAGATATAGGAAGATGTTTTAAATAATGCAAGGAAGAATAGCCTTTACCAAAGTCATCTAATGCAATCTTTACACCTATCGCCTTTAGAAGTTTTAATTTTTTTGCTATGGTTTCATAAGATTCCATAAGAATAGATTCTGTAATCTCTAACTCTATATATTGAGGATCAATTTTTACCAATTCCAGAATCTCTGTCACCATATCTACAAAATCGTCTTGTAATAACTGCAGCATAGAAATATTAACAGACATGGTCAAATCCGTATACCCTCTATCGTGAAGATGCTTTAAAAACATACAGCTGTTTCTTAATACCCATTCTCCAATGGGTATGATTAAACGGGTATCTTCTGCAACGCTGATAAATTTGTTCGGGGGAACATACCCAAGTTCAGGGTTCTTCCATCTTAAAAGAGCTTCAAAACCCGAAATCCGGTTTGTACTGATATCTAACTGAGGCTGATAATATAATTCAAATTCATTCTTTTCTAAAGCGGTTCTAAGATGCTTTGCTATCCGAGTACGTTCGGTCATGGCTTCATTCATCGGCTGATTAAAAATAATAATTTTATTTTTACCTGCTTCTTTTGCTCTAAACACAGCAATATCGGCATTTTTTAGGAGCTCATCAATGGTTTTTCCATGTTCCGGGAATATGGATATTCCTATACTGGCCGTTATGACCATGGAACTTCTGTTAATTTCCAAAGGTTTATCCAAATCCCTTAATACATTGACTGCTAATTTCTCAACATCACTTATTTCTTCAAAGTTTTCCAGTAAGATGATATATTCATCTCCACCTAATCTATAAATACTGGTATGCTCATTCTGAAATTTTGTCAGCCTTTGGCCTATTTCTTTCAGTAAGAAATCTCCTAAAGTATGCCCCATGGAGTCATTGATATATTTGAAATTATCAATATCTACATAAAGTAATCCTATTTTTTTAGGGTGCTCCTGATCCATAAGGTCACTCAACGTATGGGTAAAGGCATTTCTATTCTTTAAACCTGTTAATTGATCATGATAAGCAAGATGCTGTAATTTCTGTTCATATGCTTTTACTTCTGTAATATCTGTATGGGATCCCACTAAATAATAAGTGGCTCCTTTTTCATCAAAGGAAACTTTTCCTCTTTCCTGTATCCATTTATACTTCCCGTCTTTAGTTTTAATTCTATATTCGCATTGATAAAAAGGCGTTTTATTTTTTTTATGCTCTGAGATTACTTTCTGGATAATATCTTTATCTTCAGGATGAATGAGAACTTCCCAACCGTCTAAAGCCTCCATATCTTCCTGAGTATAACCAGTAATCTCATACCAACGGGCTGAAAATACTCTTTGATTATTTTTTTCCTCCCATATCGCGTCATTGGCAGCCTCTGTAATGAACCTATATCTTTTTTCACTCACTTTTTTTAAGGTCAAATAGGTAAAGCAGTAAATGAGAATTCCACTGGTAAGAACATACCCCCATCCTTTGATCATGTTGACAGAGGTCATTAATTCTATGTCTTTGACAACAGCAACAACGACTATATCCGACATTAAAATCCACAAAACTCCTATAAATAGATATATTAAGCATATCTTAATGGCTATTTTTTTATAGTCATATATTTTTTCATTCTCCAGCATCTTAGCACCTTCTTTTATACCTATTTGCTACAATTCCTTCTTCTCACAATTTTGCTCTTTTAAATAGTTAACCACTAAAAAATCTAACTTCTGACTGATATTTAAGATTTCTTCATAAGTATACTCTTCTGATGCAATCATTTCGTTTAAAGATTCCTGTAGCTCTTTTAATTTGTTACACACACTTTCCCTCTCCTACCTATATTATAAATTTTTATTCATCGTATAACTTCTCCTGGAATTACCAGAAACGTTTCCAAGAAAAGTTTTGTACCATGTTCTTCTATATAATACAAGATTTTTTATTGGAAAGAATGTAAAAAAATAAGTATATACCCCGAAAAAAATCAGGTTATTTATTAAATTGACTTGGAGTCATACCAGTATATTTTTTGAATATCTTACTAAAATATTCAACATCCTTATATCCTAGCATGTCACTGATCTCATATATCTTCAGTCTACCTTCTGCTATCAAAACTTTAGCCCTCTCCATCTTAATTCTTGTAAGATACTGCTTAATAGACATTCCTGTTTTTTGCTTAAATACCTCACTGATATAATTTTTATGCATGTATAGTTTTTCTGCAATAAAGGTGAGAGAAAGTTTGTCCTCAGAATTTTTCAATACACAATCACAAATTTGAACAATCGTATCATTATAAGTTTTAGTACAATACAATTGATCCAGAAGATCAAAAATACTTTTTATTTTATCCATGAATGCTTCTCTAAGCTCCCTGATATCCTTGCAATTTAAAAAATCAATCCCATCTATTTCCTTTGAATGAATAAATTTTTCTAGCCACTTTTTGTTCTCTATTATATTGTCTAAGATCGCACGAAATACCTTTCTTAAAGCTCTTTCTATTTTAAGAAATTCAAAATCCAGATGAACTTCTATTCTATCTAACATCCGTGATAATGCCTCGATATATTCCATATCTCCATGCTCTATAAGATGTGCAATTTGCTTCACCTCTGTATCAGAAAAGAATACTTCTACAATTTCTTCTAAATTTTTTCGAAGATTTTTTAATTTTTCTTTTTCCCTGCTTTTGACTATGATATGCTTTTTGGCTCTATGGAGTAATTTCTTAAACTCTTCTTCACAAACAGGTTTGGACATATAGTCAAAGGCTCCTAATATAATGCCTTGCCTCGTATATGTAAAATCTGTATAGTCACTTAATAATACAACACATGGACATAAATCTTTCTCCATAATTTTTTCAAGCAGTTCCAACCCGTTGATCTTCGGCATTTTGATATCGGTTATCACTAAGTCCATCGATTTTTGTTCCAGAATCTCCAGAGCTTCCTGTCCATTGGATGCTTCCTCTAAAATGACAAAGCCTGTCGATTCTCCCCATACCCTAAGCCGCTTGATTTCTCTTCGAACAATATCCATATCATCCACAATAAGCACGTTAAGCACTTTTTCTCTCCTCCTAAACCTTCTTACCAGGAAAATGGCAAAGTGAAATATATCGTGGCTCCAACGTTAACTTGTCCTTCTATCCAGGTCCTGCCTCCATGTTTTTCTATGATTTTTTTAATCGTCACTAGCCCTATGCCTGTCCCTTCAAATTCATCACTGGTATGTAACCTTTGAAAAATTCCAAATAACTTTTTTGAATAATCCATATTAAATCCTATGCCATTATCTTTGACATAGAAAATATATTCATCTGAAGTAATCGTATTGCCTATAGTGATTTTTGGTTTTTCTGTGTTTTTTGTAAACTTAAAGGCGTTAGAAAGAATATTGTATACTACTTGTCTTAATAAAAGTTTATCCCCATAAACATTGGGAAGGACTGTCTCAATGACTAAAGTGACTTCTCTTTCTGAATTTGTAAGCTGTAATTCATTAAATACGGAAAGAAACATTTCTTTTATATTAATTTCTTCTTTATTTAATTCTTTTTTTGATGTCATGGAATACTCTAAAAGATGATTAATCATACTGATTAAATCTTTACATATGCCTCTTATATTCTGAATAATATCTACGGCATCGCTATGTAGGTTCTCTCCATGGTCTTCATACATGATTCGACTGTAACTGTCTATAGCCCTAAGGGGTGATTTTAAATCATGGGATACAGTATATGTGAAAGATTCTAATTCATCTATCGCCTTACTAAGTTCTGCAGTTCTTACAGAAACTCTTTCCTCTAATTCTTCATTGAGTTTTTTAATTTCTTTGATGGCCATTTTATATTCTGAAATATTCTCAAAAATAACACCTATTTGATTGTCTGATATCTTAAAAGCATTGACTATATAATAAGCATTCGCTTTTCCATAATATGTTTCAAATCGTTCAGTCCTGCCTGTTTCCAATATTCTCTCAAAAATGTTTAGTTCTAAGTTGGGATAACCGAAGACTTCCACCCATGTTTTCCCAACAACATTGTCAATATGTATGTTTACTTGTTTTTTAAAACTCGGATTGACATTTAAAAACTTAATATCTACTAGTTTTTTATCTTCATTAAATATGGGTTCAACTACAAAAAAGCCATTCAACATTTTTTCAAATAACAAACGATATTGATGTTCTTTAAGCATCAAATTCTCTTGTGTCTTTATCAATTCTTTATATTGGCTCTTAATTTTATGATCAGAAGCACTCAATTCTTTATTAAGATGGCTTAACTCTTTATGCTTCATTTCTAGCTCTTTTTTCATTCTATTAATCTTTTTGATATGAAAAAGCAACATACAAATAAAACTTGCCAATATAATAAAGACAAACACTGCGATAATGACTATATCACGATATATCCCAAAACAGGTATAGATATCCTTCTCATTGACGCCATTCGTCTGGTCATCAATCCTGGGAAGTTCTTTGTGATAAGAATTGAGAATAAGTATGTTTTTTGGAGATTGTTCTGCATAATTATACTGCATTTCGCCTAAACTGACTAAAACGAATATGAAAAAGCCAAATACTACTTTAGGCCAATGCCTGTCCCTTTTTATCATCGAATCCCTCCAATAACCATACTGCCTTTATTGGTTTCGTCGATTCTCAAAAAATTTCCGCCAAAGCTTTTTCTCAGCGGAAACTTTTATTATACCCTATATCATTTCATCCTATATAAAGGAAATCCAAATAAGGTTTTACATTATTATATAAAAATTGCTAACCCAACAAAGGAAATTATACTGCAATTATTAATCTCTTTCAACAAAATTCTTTATTTTATGTCTATTATTTGTCCAGATGATACTAGCTTCGTGTTATTGCAACGATTTCTTGAAGAAGGATGTATGACATATGAAGAATAAAATATAAATGGCTATCTAAAAAGTTTATAAAAACTTGAAGTTTATGATTTGATTAATTTTAGCTACTTCTTTGGGCAGCTTTTTAATAATTTCAATCACGAATTCTTTATTCACTCCTAAAGATTCCATCACCTTTTCAGAAAAAATAAATGCTGTTTTATTGCCTATTAATTTTTCATAATAATTCGCACTGATGGAATCTCCTAAATGTACGATCTGTATTTCTGTTGTATATTGGTTCGATAAAAATGGCGTATGATGAAATCCTACAATTTGTGCAATTTCATCCGGCAATCCCCATTCTTTACATATCCATCGACCAATTTCTGAATGGGTTATACCACCTAAAACTATTTTTTCTGCTACAATTTGATGCACACCTTTCTTTTGAAGGTCATAAATCTTATCCAAAGATTCAGGCAAACATACATCTAAAACTATAATTCCAATATCGTGAATAAGCCCATAAACAAACATCTTGTCTTTATCGCATAACCCTGTTTTCTCTGCGATCATTGAACTGGCAATGGATGTTCCAATACAATGTTTCATATAAATATTATGGTCAAAAATCTGAGCTCTTCCTGTTCTGTCTGGCAATAATAATCGGATAATATATGCGATTGCAATAATCCTAACATTTTTTGCGCCAAGATAAACCACTGCGTCCTTTATACTTACAATCTCGCGCTTTAATTTAGAGTGATCATTTAATACCTGAATTAAAACCTTTTCAAGTTGGGGATGATGGGAAAACTTTTCAATACATACATCCATATTATAATTACAGGGATCAAAAAGCATATTTAAGATTTCTCCAAAAGATTTCGGAACTTCAGGTAAATGATTAGAGTTCTTTATGAGTTGAATAATTTTATGATTCTCCATACACCATCCTACTTTCCTTTAAATTTATTTACAACCTCTATATTAAAATTGAAACTCTCTGTACTAACTTCTCTTATCTATTGCTTCGGTTATTAAAAGCTTTGAAATATTCATTGCTTTTATTATATTTTTTAATCGGGTATATTGTGCAGAGCCCTCTTTACATTTGAACTGCGCTTTTTCACATTTGCTGATAATTGAAGATACTGGTGCTAATGCTTCTTTCAATTCTCCATCCGTATATTTATAGACAGTGTTTTCACCTATTATGAGAGATTTTGAAAGATACAGCGCTTTTATCCTGTTTTTAAGAAGGGTATATTGGGGTGTACCTTCCTGGAATTTGGGCTGCATTTTTTCACAATTACTAATCGTTGAAGATACCACACGCAGAGCATTTTCTAATTCTTCTCTTGTAAAGTGATGCATAATCTCCTCCTCAAATATCTAGGGTATTTTATAAAAAGGCTAATTAGAAAGCATTAATTTTTCAAACTCCTCTTTGGTAACAGGCTTTCCGAATAAATACCCTTGTCCATAATCACAGTTGTTATTTTTCAGAATAGCTACCTGCTCCTGGAGTTCAATACCTTCAGCCACTATCTTTAGGTTTAATTCCTGTATCAGCTTAATAATATGCTCTATGATCAACCGATCATTATTTTCTATAGATATATTTTTAATGAATTCTCTATCCAGTTTTACAAAATCAATAGGTAATTTTTCAAGATATGTTAGAGAGGAATAGCCTGTACCAAAATCATCAAGAGCAATGTGTATCCCCATATTTCTAATTTCATTTAAGATTTCCATGGATGTCTCTAAATTCTTCATGACTGCTGTTTCCGTTACTTCAAGCTGTATTTCATCAGCTTTTAATTGTGTTTCATGTAATAATTCTCTGATTTCATTAATGATCCCTGCACTGGTAATTCTTTTTCCTGAAATATTAATAGATATTTTTAAGTTTGGATAATTCTTCTCCAGCCATTCTTTTTTCTGCATTAAAGCTGTTTTTAATACCCATTTTTCTATATCATATATAAGACCTGTTTCTTCTGCTAAAGGTATAAATTTCATAGGAGAAATAATTCCAAGTTTCGGATGATCCCATCGTATTAAAACTTCAGCGCCTATTAAATTGCCATTTTTCAAATCAATAATAGGCTGATACAGAAGATAAAATTCATTATTGTCTATGGCATGTCTTATATAATTAATCATTTTGATCTGTTCTATGCTTTTATATTGCAATTCCTGAGAATAAAAACAGTAATTATCTTTAAGATCTTTCTTTACCAAATACATAGCGATATCTGCATTTTTAAGTAATGTATACAAACCATCCCCATGCTCTGGATATATGGCAATACCAATACTAAAAGAGATGAAAAATTCCCGGCCTTCAAGAATCCATGGTCTTCTCAAAGCTTGTGTCAAACTTTGCACCTGGTTTATGATATCTTGTCTTCCTTTTATATCACATAAAATAATTGCAAATTCATCTCCGCCCAATCTCGTCACAAAATTTGGTTCTTTGATTTGCTGCTGTAATATGTGTGCAGTATTTTGAAGGAGTAAATCTCCTGAGGTATGTCCCAGGGTATCATTTATATCCTTAAAATTATCAATGTCCATATATAATAAAGCAAACTTCTTATCTGTGTCCTTAATTTCATTTATAAGTGCATCGACTTTCTCTTCAAATAAATATCTGTTGGGGAGACCTGTAAGCTGATCATAATAAGCTAATACATGCAGTTTTTCCTCAAACTGCTTTTCTTTCGTTATATCAATGAGGGAGCCAGCTACTCTAACAACTTTTCCATCGTCGCCTTTTATTGCCTTTCCTCTGGTAAGAATCCATTTATAGTTTCCATCCTTACAGTTGATCCTAATAACATGTTCAAAGGCATTATTTGGAGACAGGATATAGGCGCGTATTTTTGAAACAACTGCACTTCTGTCCTCTGGATGGATCAAATTCAACCAAGTTTTGTGCATATCATCAATTTCATCAAGTGTGTATCCAAGATAAGCTTTCCATTTCGGCGAAATATAAAACATATTGCTTTCTAAATCCCAATTCCAAATACCACTCTGTGATCCTTCAATAGCCAATTCCAGCCTCTGTTCACTGACTGCAAGGGCATTTCTGTGTTTTTCCAATTCATCCACTTGCATTCTAAGCTCTTGCTCCAACTGTTCTAATTCCTGATTTTTAGACTTAAGTTCCTGATAATGATATGTTATTTCTTTGAAGGCTTTTTTCAGAAGGCGCATTTTATTGAATACCAGGAAAAAGATTAACATCATTGTTGCAAAAACATATACTCCGCCTTTATATGTTTGTATTTCCTGATACCTTTCCAGATTCCCTGAGAATCGTCTGGCTAATTCATCAGATAATAAAATCCACAACTCTCCTGCCAACCCATAAATTGCAGTAAACTTGATAGCTTCCCATAAAGGATTAATTTTGTAATTATTCTGCTTATAGTAGTCAATGTCTCCTTTTGCATTTACCTGCAAATTACTTTTCATAATTTTAAATGCCTTCATGAGCTTCTCCCCCAATAACTCTAATTACAAAAATAGACTTGCCCAACAAAGCAAGTCTATGGTTAAACGAAATCTAAATCGATGTTAAATTTCAAATTTTGTTTAATTGTACTTTGTAATTATATTTTAACTGTTTTCATGTTCAGATACAAGCATTTTTGCAAATTTTTGCCGTGTTTTGTCATTTTAAGTAATTAATTATGCATACTTTTTATGTTGGCTTAAAAGTGAAATCCTTAATTTTTTTATAAATAAAACCCATAGTAAAACAGACTTTCTGTCCGATTTACTATGGGCATAACCTTATCTTGCCAAAATAAGCTCACACAGCATTCCAAACAAACCATGGGGCAAATTCCATGAATGTAACTGGGAAATAGTCTTTAACCGGTCTGTTTGATTCTTGATCAGAAAATAGATCTTTTCTTTTAGCTGATATTCAATCTGTGCCTGATTGAGCAAGTGGTAGAGATCTTTTTCTATATTATTGACTGCAAGATTTAATTTCTGGCCAAATTGTACCTTAAGTTCCTTTGTAACATTTGCACCTTCAAGATCAATGATAAGAGTATTTTGATCCATATCATAGCTTTTGGCATAGGGAATCTTGTCTCCATCCAGCTCCACACTGATTTCATCACAATCAGCAAATCCAACAAAACTTAGGCGGTAATTCCTCTTCTGTGGAATAAGATCCAGCTTGCCTTTTGCTCCTTTAATACAGAATACTCCCTCCTGCCAGTCAAGATACATGTCAGTCTTTACACAGGCACCCTGTGTATAGTCAAGGCTTATTCCATCATCTTCATACAAAGAAAAATGTCCGCTGTCTCCGGCGAATACTCTGATATTAAGATCCATCGGATTACCAAGGTCATTATCATATGTTTCCTCGTATCTCATGGGAATGATGGCACCAGCTTTCGCAAGAACCGGAATCGTATCGAGTCCGCGATACATTTCCACATATCGGTCACCATCATAAATTCTTCCATTAAAGAAATCAATATATATTCCTTCAGGAAGCCAAACTTTGACACAGGCCAGTTGCAGCTTTGGATCCATAGGATCTGTGACTGGTGCCACAATAAGCTCGCTGCCAAAATAATACTGGTTTTTCACCTCATAAGCCTCATCTCTTTCCGGGTACTGGTAGTACATCGGCTGAATCAAAGGCTCAGCTTCCATATGACAGCGATAATTCATGGTATATAAATAAGGAATCATATTATGACGAAGTCTTAAGAAGTTATTCATAACTTCATGCGCAATGGCATTATAGCGCCATGGCTCCTTGCCTGCAAACAGATTTCTTGTGCTGTGCAGACGCATAATCGGAGAAAATATACCAAACTGCAGCCATCTGGTAATCAGCTCATCATCCCTTTTACCAAACATATGTCCACCGATATCATGGCTCCACCAGCAAAAGCCTATATTGGAAGCAGTCGCTGTAAAGTAAGGCTGAAATCTCAAAGATTCCCAGGAGATGACTGTATCGCCGGAGAATCCAATAGGATAACGATGGCTGCCAACTCCTGCATACCTGGATAAAATTAAAGATCTCTTTCCATTCCTCTTCATGTCAAGATAATGGAAATGATTCAGCATCCACAAGGGATCAAGTCCTTCTATTTTCGACTTGCTTCCCTGCTGCCAGTCAATCCACCAGAAATCAACACCTGCTTCT
Source organism: Defluviitalea raffinosedens (assembly GCF_016908775.1). Lineage (NCBI taxonomy): Bacteria > Bacillati > Bacillota > Clostridia > Lachnospirales > Defluviitaleaceae > Defluviitalea > Defluviitalea raffinosedens. The sequence goes on from NZ_JAFBEP010000005.1 coordinate 139,469, forward strand.
TCATTGGGATGATGCAAATATTTAAAATACGCCTTTACGAAATCAGGATCTGTAAGATCAAATTGAATGGGTATTTCATTCTTATAGTCCACTCCAAGCTCTTTTGCCATATCTTCATACATCTCTTCATGGGCTCTGACACCATCAGCCGGATGAACATTAAGAGTAATATGATATCCTTTCTTATGCAGCCAATCCATAAAACCTTTTGGGTCCGGAAACAGCTCTTTATTCCAGGTATACCCTGTCCAGCCACTTCCAAACCTTGAAGGAATATCTACCAAATGCCAATCCATATCCAAAACAGCAACTGTTAATGGAATTTTTTCTTCTTCAAAATGCTCAATAAGCTTTTTATAGCTTTCCTCAGTATAAGGATAGTATCTGCTCCACCAATTGCCAAGGGCATATTTAGGGAGAAGTGGCACGAAACCAGTCAAACGATAAAAGTCTTTAAGACATCTGAGATAATTCCTGCCATATCCAAAAAAATAAAGATCGATCGAGTCATTCTCCCTCGGTACTGGCCAGCCATCTTCCCCGATAAGGAAAGACTTGCTGTCGTCGAGTACGGAGAATCCATTTCTGGATAATACACCTGGCTCCAGCTTCACCGGTCCGTCAGCCTCATCCAGAGTTCTTGCCGTTCCACCCAGATCTTTCACAGGATCTAAATAATGCCAGACACTATGGTATGCAGTAAGATTTCCTTTTACCTTAACGGTCAAGCCATTGGGAGAAAACTTCTTCTTATCATATGTAAGATGGATACCCTCTGTAATAATCTGAAGGCCCTGCTCATCATCCATGACCTGAAAATTTTGAGGCTCAAAATTTCTGTTAATAACCGTCTGACTGGCCCTATCCTCAAATTTTCCTTTCTCATCATATTCCATACGAATAAGGTATGGAGTCAGTATTGTAAAACGATAGCAATCGCCCTGCACTACGTTTTCCGGAATGCAAAGTGGGTTAGTTTCAAATCGATACACCATACGCAACAGTATCCTCTCTATGCCATTTTTTGTGTGCAGTCTGTTTGTTCAATATGAATGCACATTGAAAGTTTAATTTATGATTTGAATCATGATGCTTTGATGCGCAATATCACTGGTTCCTTCCCAAGAATCAGACGTCTTTCTTTTAGAGTAACCACTTTGTCATTGACCAGGTTCAGATATTCGCCATCTGGAATCTGGTTGATCAAACCAGATATATCATCATTTACTGTAAGATCAATCTCTCCACTTTTTAGCCCAACATTGAATATACCTAACAAAAGCTCATCTTCAAGGAAATAGCTGGCATAAATCACCTGGTCCGCTGGCATGGGATGTATTTTATACATGCCATGGGCAAAGATTTTATCCTTTTTAATATTCCTCAGTCTGATCAGATAATTCACGAAGTCCTCATCCAGTCCTCTCCAATCCACTGGATCTATAGCAAACAGAGAAGGGGTATGTGGATCTTTTGCTTCCTGTCCTGCATAAATCAAAGCTGCACCTTTTTCAAAATACATGAAAGCAGTCCACATCCGTAACATTGTTTCATCTGGAATAAGTGCTGCAGCTCTTGGATTATCATGGTTCTCCAAGAATCTTAACTTCACATAATTCTCTGGATAAATTGCTTCCTGCTGCCTTTTCTTTTCCAGGACTCTTTCCAGACTTTCTTTTCCTCTGAAATAGTTTAGCAAATCCCCGTAAGTATCATAGTCATAGCAAATATCAAAAGCTTCAAAAGTTTCACTGTCAGAAGCTGCATAATAACCTTTGCCTCTTACATATTCTATGAAACTGGGATGAACCGTCTCTGCAAGGAAAATAATATTTGGATTAATTTTTGTCACTTCTTCCCTGGCCTTCTTCCAGAATTCCATAGGGACCAAAGGCGCTACATCACAGCGAAAGCCGTCCACACCCAGTTTAACCCAGAGTTTTAAAGCATTAATCTGAGCGTCCCAGAGTTCAGGCTGCCTATAATCTAGGTCAATAATGTCTGACCAGTCTGCAACCTTATTAGCGAATTGTCCGTCCCGTTTAAAATAATATTCCGGATGTTCCTTCACGTATACGGCATCATGGGAGGTATGATTGTATACAACATCGATCATTACCTGTATGCCCATATCATGAATTGCATCAATCAGTTCCTTAAATTCTTCCATTGTCCCATATTCAGGATTAACTTTAGTATAATCCTGTATGGAATAAGGGCAGCCAATCCCTTTTTTATTCACCTGTCCTATCGGATGTATGGGCATAAACCATATTATATCTACACCCAGTTTCTTTATTCTCGGAAGATCTTCCAATACATCATTAAATTTGCCGGTCTTCCCATGGTTTCTCACATAGACAGAGTATATTACTTTGTTCCTTAAAGCTTTTGAAGTATTTTGGGCCATTTTTTCACCTCCTTATTCTTTGTTTGCACCAGCACTGAGTCCCTCAATGAGATATCTTTGCAGGAACAGATACAGAATCGTTATAGGCACAGCAACCAATACCGCACCTGCCGCAAACATGGTAAAGTTCTTATTGGTCTGCGAATTGATCAAATCATAGAGGCCTATAGCCAGTGTCTTTTTATGAGTAGATGAAATTAAGAAACTTGGTAAGATGTAGTCAAACCATGGTGCCATAAACTGGGTTATTGCCACGAAGGTAAGGATAGGGAACATAAGCGGCAGAATGATTTTGGTATAAATCTGAAGCTTGCTTGCTCCATCAATCATAGCAGCTTCATCCATGGATTTGGATACATTTTTCAGGTAGCCTTTGATCAGCCAGGTATTGTAAGGTATCTGCCCTGCCGAATAGATTAATACCAAAGCCAGAGGTTGATTTAAGAGGCCAAAATTCAGGAACAATACATATATGGCAATCATGCCCATAAATGAAGGGAACATCTGAAGAATAAGGATAGTTAATAAGCCCACTTTCTTCCCTGCAAATTTCAGACGAGCAAAAACATAACCCATAGTTCCTACCAATACTACAGATACTACCATGTTTACCACTGCAATCGCAAGAGTATTCAGATACCAACGTTCATAATCCGTTTCCGCAAACAACCGTTTATAGTTGTTAAGTGTCGGATGACTAGGTATAGCGGTGGCTGATGCCAGAGATGACCCCTGGTTAAAAGAGGCCCCTATAACCCAGACAACTGGATACAATATGGCGATTGCCGTAACTATCAGCACAGTATATATGCCGATGTAGGCAAGAATATCCTTAATACGTTCTTTAGTGGACATTTTTCGTCTATGTTTCTTTACTTTATCCATATTACTAATCCTCCTTAAACGCATCGCTTCTTAAAAAGTTCCACACAGATATGCTGCCGATCAAAATGAAAATCAAAATAGACATTACTGACGCCATATTATAAACTTTATATTCCTTTGTCATATTGTAAATCCAGGTGATCAAAATATCTGTGTGATCTGCATATTCATAAGCGATATTTCTCGGTCCCCCTCCTGTCAGGAAAAATACTACACCAAAGTTATTGAAATTCGATGCAAAGGACATAATTAAAAGCGGCGTAACCTGTGAAAGCAGAATTGGAAAAGTTATCTTCCAGAAACTCTGGGCATTGCTGGCTCCGTCCACTTTTGCAGCTTCATACAAAGTTTTATCAAAGCTGGTCAGGATTCCTGTCATAAGCATCATAAAATAAGGAACTCCCAGCCAGAAGTTTACAATCAGCAAAGTTATTTTTGCCAGTGTGGCATCGTTTAACCATGGTATATCGGCCCCTAACATTCGGTTCAGGGGACCGTAGGTCTGGTTGAGGAAATTCTTAAACACCAAAAGGGATACCATATTTGGAATTGCCCACGGTAAGATCAAAATGGTACGCCATATCTTTTTAAAGACAACTCTTTTATTATTAATAATTACAGCAAAAAACAGACCTCCAAAAAAGGTAGTAAAGGTAGAAAGGAAAGCCCAGGTTACTGTCCATCCTGCCACACCAAAGAAGGTACTTCTCCAGCCCGGAAGTTTTAAAATATTGCCGAAATTTGAAAAGCCTACCCAGTCGATCAAATCTGCAGGGGGATTATGATAAGCATCCCAGTTGGTAAAAGCAATCAGGAAAGAAAAGACAATAGGAAGTATGGTCACAAACAGCATCAGAATCAAACCTGGCGCACTCACAATATAAGCAAAGCTGGTTTCAAATACTTGTTTGTAAAACTCTTTGGTAGACTGAAGCTCTCCTGTTTCTCTATAATTTATATAAGTTTCATTAGCATCTTTTATGTTAATAAGCCATATTACAGCAAGGACTAGAAGGAGAAATACTGCCAAAATACCTTCGATCATTAATACCGGAGAATTATCCCGGAATTTCCCTCCTGTAATTTCTCCCAAAGTAATAAAGCCATGAAGACTCTTTCTGAAAAAGCCATAGCCCCAGTGTTTAGGCTGTCCGGGTATGCCAGGCGATACCAGAGAACTGGTAAGTATCTCAATCAATATATAAATAAGTTCAAAAACAAAGAAAAATACTGCTTTCCCCTTCTGTTTATTTCTCAGCTGGCCCAGACCAAGTACAAAGAATGATAACCAGCCAGAAGGAGTCATTTTGGGTCCTATTAACTTTTGCCACCATTTTAATGATTTTTTTACACTCATAGAAATATCCCCTTACCTTTCAAAGGAATTGCAAAGTCTTATGATAAAGATTTTGCAATTCCTTTCTGATATAATTGCTTTATTCTTGTTCTTGTTCCTGTCTTCCTGAGTTTTTCAAAGTACTTTGGTAATCTTCTTCTGACTTGGCCTGAGCATCTTCAATGGACATTTTTTCATCAAAGATGTTGGTCCATACATCACGAAGCGGATCCCACATGTAATTGCCTTCCTGAATTACAGGCATTGCATGGGAATAAGCTGCTTGTTCCAGGAATCCTTGACTGATTTCATCCTCATTTAAACCTGGTATGCTGTCAGAATTCTTTACAGCCGGTATCTTGCCCAGAACATTATAAACAGCATTCATGGCTTCATCACTGGCTAAAAATCGCATCAGATTCATTGCAGCATTAGGATAATCGGTATAAATATTCATACCGGTAACCTGAACTCCGGAGAATGTAACCGGTTGTGCACCATTATTAAAACGTGGTAGCTTCTTTGCTCCAACGATATCGGAAAGCTTAGAATCCTGTGTTAAACCAAATTTCCCTTCTGCAATCCATTCCTCAAAATTCTTTTTCATATCCGCAATTACCCAGGGACCACTGAAGGTTATTCCAATCTGCCCTTTCTGGAAACGTGCTGGTGCCTGATCCCATGTCATATCCTGAATGGTAGCCAGGCCCGGGAATAATCTCGAACCATCTCTGTTGCCATACCAGTCACCTGTTACAGATTGAATTGAAGAGGTTACCTGTGGTGATGTAATATCAAACTTTGTAGGATCATTGTTATTTTCACCAAATACACGATAGCCATCTCTTGTTAACAGGAAATAGTTATGGTAAGCATCATAAAGCTGCCATGCCAAAACCGTATGTTTATCTTCAGCCTGGTCTTCAAACCTGTCTTGCATATATGGAATTTCTGCTCCTGTCCCTGCAAAAGAGTTCCCCCAGGAAGCAACTCCATCAAATAATTCTTCAAGATAAATCTCATCTCTTTCAATTTGTTCCAAAAGATTGGTGGCTGTTAAAGGTAGGATGGTTGGTAAGGTAGGAAGCGCAGCAAGAATCTGTTTGTTATAAACCAAAGCGATATTTTCAACACTGGAAGGAACGGCATACATATTATCTTCATATAAAGTTACATCTACTGCGGAATCCTGCATTAATTCTCTAAATAGTTGTTCATCTTGTTCCGGAATCTGGAACAAAAGTCCAGCTTCTCTCATATCTACTACACTGTTGTGAGGCATGTAGAAAACATCTGCACCCAGTCCTGCAGGTCCATCAAGTTTCATCTTATTTGCAACATCAGCAGCTCCGACATTTTCCCATGTAAGAGGAACGTCAGGATATTTTGCACTCCAAATCTCAATAATCTTATTCGCATAAGCTTCATTATCTGTCCAAAGTTTTAACTTTGCGCCTTTTTCAAATACATATTCCTGTTTAGTCTCATCCCAGGTCAAATCTTCTGCAAACTTAGCTGTCACATTCTTTTTACACCCAGTCATTGAAAATATAAAGGCTAAAGTAAGTAGCAAAATACTTATTCTTTTCATTTACTTTTCCCCCTATTAGGTTTTGATTGGTTTATCGATAAACCAGTTTAAACATATCACTTTTATTGCGCACTGTCAATATAATTTTTTCCATATTTTAAAGTTTTACTGTAATAATTTCATATATTCTCATATCGAATCCACGTTGTATTTGGCATTTTTGTTAATATATGCACTTATTTTTAGCGCTGCTTTGCTCAAAAAATTTATAAAAGGTATATCGTTAAACCTAAGAGGGATAGCAGTAAGCAAACCAATAAAGTTCTGAATTACTTTTAACTTGTCAATCTTATGAAAATAATATAATATAAAAAACAAGTGCAAATGAAGGGAGGGTATAAGATATGTCCATCATTAAAGAAGTTGCTGCGGAAGCCGGCGTCAGTGTAATGACTGTTTACAATGTAATAAATGGTAACTACTCTAAGGTTTCCGAGAAAAAAATTAAACTGATTTTAAAATTGCTCGAAGAAAAGAACTATGTTCCCAATCTAACAGCTAAAAGTCTTGCCATTAAATCTACCAAAATTATAGGAATCATCGTTCCCGTTGGAGATGATGACTACAACTTTTTTAAAGATCCATATTTAAGTGAGTTAATCGGTGTGATTGAACATCTGCTCAGAAAAAAAGGCTATTATGCGATGGTGCGCTCTGTAATCCATGCTGCGGATATTTCAACCCTCCTTAAAACCTGGAATATGGATGGGGCTATTTTCCTGCTCCCTTATTATGATCATATCGCACATCAAATCCTTGCCCAAAACGATTTACCCATGGTTTTTTGGGACAGCTATTCGGATAATCCGGATATTTTCAGTGTGGGTATTGATGATTACAAAGGTGGCTATATTGCAACAAAATATCTGGTCAGCCTGGGACACACCAGGATTGCATTTGCAGGTTCAATTGGGGAAGACGGTGTTAAATGTGTTGTAAATCAGCGTTTTAAAGGCTATAAGGACGCTCTTAGGGAAGCAAACATCGAATTCCATGAGTCTTTTGTATACCCTTTTGCGCCAGTTTATGACATGGGTATAGTCGCAGGCAGAGAAATCAGCAAACGAAAAGGAGAGATTACTGCAGTTCTTGCCACCGCAGATGTTATGGCAATTGGGATCATGGAAGGTGCCCGCTTAAACGGATATCTTCTCCCTAATGATTTATCCATCGTCGGATTTGATAATATAGAAGCTTCTATTTTTTGTAGTCCCAAGCTGACAACCGTTTCACAGAATATCCCAAAAAAAGCAGAATGCGCAATTGATTTGCTGATGAAACAGATTAATGATGAGCCAACCCCGGAAAAAAGGCCCGTCCTTGATGTGGAAATCATCGAAAGACAGTCAGCGATACCATTAAGATGATGTTGGAGTACATGGTTCATTCATGTATTTCAACATCTGTTTTTTTGCATAATAAAATACACTTATGAAATAAATCCAACTTTAACACACTAGAAAGAGGATCCATTCACAAGTGCATCCTAAAATTCCCACTACATAAAAGGATGGTATGTATTAATTCTGATCATTTAATGATATGCACTGCGTTTCCCTGCCACTGTAAAAAGGAGAACAAACAGACATACTACTGTTGCTAGCGTTAGCAGTATGCCGATCATTCCATTAATCGGTATGGGCTCAAACATCACAAATCGTGCTGTAAAAGTAAATACTTGATAAGAAAAGTAGGAAAAAATGTTTCTAAAATCATAAGCTCCCAGAACAGGAATAAGCAAGCCATAAAGCAGTAGCCCTATCGTTGGTATCACCATACTTTTCAAAATGAATCCTAGTGAAAATCCAACAATTACGTAAAACAGCATTACTATAAATGATAAAAATAACTGTGGTATAATTCCATGCTCATAATTAAAAATATCTATTGTAAAATTCTTTACTGGTACTTTGGCAGCAACAATTGGATTTACAACAAGAGATCCTATAAAGGTAAAAATAAGTATAAACGACATTGTTCCAATCATTACAGCAATAACAGATAATAACTTTCCTAAAACGATATCCCTCTGGTTGTTGCCAACAGATACAAATTTGTATGTCTTGTATTTAAAGTCATATGTAGCAACATAAGCGGCATAGATACCGAAAATTAAAGTGCAAAAAACAAAAACTAAATACTCAAGAGTATTACTGATAATATTTCGTGGCTTTAAGTTTTGGATAGCAATGGCAAGGGATATGAAATCATCTTTTAATGGATTGCTTGTTATTTTTGAATTGTCTTCAACATAGATATTATTAGGTTCCTGTAATGCCTCTACTATATCTATCCCATTTTCTTTATAAGCCATTTCTGTCCTCTGATATCTGTTATGAGAAGATATTACACGATTATGTAACCCTATAAGGTGTGATGTACTTATGACAAGAAGTATAAAAACCAAAATCACAATTTTTTTTGAATGCCATTGATAGTACAGTTCTTTATTTGCTACTTGTAATATATTGTTTATAGATTTCATATAGCTTGTCACCACCTTTTTTATAATTTGAAATATGGGTTATTGTTCCAACATTAAGGACCAATAATTCGTTAACGATATTTTCATAAAATTCAAAGTGATGACCTGTGGCAAGGATTAAGGAATGATGACTTAAATCATTCAATTTCTCTTGTAAACTCTCAAGCGTTTCAATATCCAGTCCATTTGAAATTTCATCTATAATAAGATATCGGGGCTTATTAAGGATCGCTGCAATCAACGCCAGCTTTTTGCGTTCGCCTAATGAATAATTTTTTACATACTCCTTTAACTTCTGGTCTGTTAATAATCCAAGTTCTGAAATATAGTTTTTATCAAAGAATTTTTTATCGGATAACATTAATCTTATATTTTGAAAACCATTTAGATCATTGTAAAGTGGAATATCGTCAAATATGGCAAAAATACTTTTCCGTACATCTTCCAATACTTTACCGCTATATGTGATCGTGCCTTCATAATGTTCTAACCCCAACAGACACTTAATGAAAGTTGTTTTTCCACTTCCATTTTTGCCCATGATAAAATGAATTCGGTTCCCTTTCAAATTTAAACTTATATTTTTCAGGACAGGGATATTAGCATAACTTTTAGATAAGTTATTGACCTCAATCATGGAAACAGTCCTTCCCTAGTTCGGTTTGATAAAACGGTAATATGTTATAACTATTCCTATTTTATTCCCTTTATTTTACACCATTGTCGTTCAAATATCTACCCCTATATCCTTTATTTTCCTATTTGTAAACCTAGCCTAAAAAATTCCACAGCAAATGAAAACTTCTCTGCACTTGCTGCGGGATTTTAATATACATCCATGATATTCTGTGAACTTGTATCAATAGAGTAGACACAAGTTCAAGCTTTATTTTTAATATCTGATTAATTAATTCTTTATTCGTTCATCACATGTTCTTTTATCGCTAATATCAATAATTTATTTGCAATTAAAATAACAATGTATAAAACTAACTTTAGGTATTAAAATCTACTCATTCAATTAAAGACTTTACTCATAAACTCTATAAATTAATTGATCTGATTTTGCAACGATACTTTTCATATATGCCATTTTTTCTTCATCCAAATCGCAAAATTGGCACTTACCATCATATTTCAAAAATGAAAATAATAAATTCTTATTTTTATCTAATAACCAAATCTCTGACCATTTAAAACTTTGGTCCTGATCCAAGTAGTTTTTTGATAAAAGTTTTTTAACTGCATCATTGATTTTTCCTTCTATCTGACAGAATTCACGATTCCTATTGTGCTCTGAATAAACTAACAGACTTTCTTTTAATTCCTTAGCTATTTTCTCATCTTTTTTAGGTATATCAAATCCAACATATTCTGCCTCTTTTAAAATAAATTCTATGGATTGCTCCCAAAAATGTTTATAGTATTGGGAAAACATCGTTTCATCATGTAATAATTCAATGATTAAAGTTCCTTTATCCCCATCAACATTAAAATACCCGTAATTTGATAATACTGATATGTGATCTCGATTCATACTGATGATTTTTTCTACCATTTTATTTGTATTGGTTTTTTCATTTTTTATTGTAATATCTACTTTGCTGCCATTAAACTCCATAAGGCAAAAACATATCGTATTATAAAAATGCATGTATAAATCTCCCGGACTTATTATAACTTCAGCCTTTCTTTTAAATGGCTGTTCAATATATGTACTGACCTCGGATATCCCACTGCAGCCATATAAAATATAATCATACACAAAATGTTGCTGGGCATAGTGAGTATCTTTATATTCATCCATAAATAAAAACTTTAGTCTTTTCTCTAATGAATAACTATCCAAATATCTATTCGAATGCATCATTAAAAATTTTTTATCATAAAGTTGTATCTCCATTACACCCGGAATATTTTTTAACTGTTGAATTCTTGGCTCACCAAATTCTTCCCGAATAGACATACTATCTTTATCATCCTTTGGATTCATAATGCGATATTCATTAGGCCCAATGATATTAATAAAGCGTTGATCTGTTGTTATTAAATCAAATATTTCTTTCGAAAAACCACCATATCCAATAAAATTTCCTAAGTTAATTACATATTCAATTTGAGGATCTGCATTCACATAATCCAAAAAACTATTTAGAGCATACATATTTCCATTAATATCCGAAATAATAGCTAGTTTATTTGCTTTCACATCTATCATCCTTTTAATAAATTTTAATACTAAATTATGAATTAAAATATAAACCAGCTGATTAAGTTAATTGGTATAACAATCATCGAATTCATTCTTCGCTGGGATATCTAACTCCACGAGACCAGCGGATGACTACCCTTAAAAAGTTGTCAAGAAAATTGTTGACAATCCATGAACTTTTTTATTTAATTCACTTGCTATTAAATATTTATCGCTTTTAGAGCGATTTTAAGAAGTTCTTAATTTATTATCAATTGAATTCTTCATTCCACTTTAATGCTTTTCTTTCTAATTCTTTAACAAAAGCATCTTTTCCATCACAATAAGCCTCTATATCTGAAGGGTATTGAGCAGCCAATTTACTCTTTAGTTCTCCATATTCAAAAGCATCCTGAGGATGGGTTCTTAAATAGTCCCGTACTGCCAGATGCCTTTTGACCTCCTTAGAATTACTGATGTCAAATATATGAACATGGTGGGTCCTGACCTCTATTCCTTTTCTGAAAAATCTCCTGCCAGGTATACCAAATTCCCCTTTTGGCTCATAACCCAAACGCTCAAATGCTTCATTGCAGGCATCAATCTTTGTAATATCCCTTACCACCGGCATAATGTCAATAACAGGCTTAGCTTTTAGATTTTCAACAGAAGTGCTCCCGATATGATGAATCTCGATTAACTCATCCCCAAGAATACCCTTAATTTTTTCGGCTTCTTCCCTGAATAAAATGGGCCATTCCGGATTATAGTCTACGACTTCTACTTTCATAATATAATCATCCTTTCTATGGGCAGAAAACCTGATAGTCTGTACATCTCCTTATTCCAGCACCATATAATTATTTAAAGTCTGCTCTTTGTTTTCTTAATTCGGCTTTCCCAATTGCATAATATTATCATGCTACAATCCAAAATAAAATCTATTCATTTTAAAAGAGTTAAAAAAGAGTGAGTTTCTTAAATAACTGTGTTTTTATATTCTATTCTCATTCCTATACCGAAAATACAGGTAATCTTTTAATACACTTTAAATACTCTCAGCTTAATTGAGCGCATTTTTCAGTATTCTTTTCAAAATTTCCATTTCAAGAGTTTTAACGTTATAATCTATAACAATAAAAGGCTCTAGTAAGATAAAAATCTACTAAAACCTTTTTATATTCCAGTATATTTAAAAGATTAAATGGAGTGTATTATCTTGTAGCATTTCCAAAAACGCTGTATTATCTATTAATTTTTCTTGTTCCTCAATGGAATAATCCTGCTTTTTTCTCGTGAATTTTATTCTTCTTGTCTGTCTGTAATTTCTTACAAAGTTATATATACTTTGTTCATCTATATATCCAGACCTTGTCCATTCATAAATCAAAAAGTCATTTGATTTAAAAGTTATAGATGTATTGCTCCTGTGTGTAAAGCGTTCATCTTTATTAAGCATTTCTCTAGCCTTAGAAACAAATTCATAGGTATCCCTATCACTACTAAAGATAGTAATCGTATCAATACTTTCACTATAATAATAGGAAAGGATGTAACTTAAAACAGCAATAGATATCTCTCCTGCATTTTTCCTTTGAATCCTGTCATTTGAAAGCCTTTTTTGGTCTAATCCCTCTTCATAAAAAAGAGTAAGCCATTGTTCATAGGGATCTAAATCTTCTACAGGTCTATTCTTTAAGATATTTCTCTTGATAAAACTCACCAGTCTGCTCACATTGTAACAGCAGTACAAAAAGAAATAGTATAATTCTACTTCTTTATAATTAACTAATGATAAATAATCAACTTCATCTATAATTTCAACTTTTGAAATCTGTTTTAAATGGTTTATATACCTTTCTCTATTTTCGCTATCACAAACTTCAACCCATACCCATCGAGGAATAAAAATTATATCATATAAACTAAATATTTTTTCAGGATTAATAATAGCATGTATCCAGGTTAAAAACTCAATAGAGTTATTATCCAAGATACAAACTTTGAGAGACTTGTTCGTGGAGAAGTATTTTTTTAAGTCATCTATATCGTTTTCTTTCATTTAACCAACTCCTCCACTCCTTTTTTAATTCTATTTTTTAAGGTAATGAGAAATTGATAGTTATCTTGATGATAAGAAACATCTGAATTCTCTTTTATAGCTTTTTCTATTTTCTTTTCCAATCCTCCAAAATTCACAACATATGAAGGCTTTACTATATTCGGATCTAATTCTAAATCTATAAACTTCTGAACCAAGTTCTTTGGCTTATCATCAAAATGCTCCAGGACTTTTTCTTTTAAATCCAAATCATTATATTTTGTAATTGCTTCTTCAAACAGTTCTATCAATACTGCTTTGTATGGCGCCTTATATACATCCATACATTTTATAACTCTATCAATAAACTCTTCATCATCTAATGAATAGTAGTACTGGTATACGTTTCCGAAAATCATTTTTGCTGCAAAATAATCTGCTTTTCTTTCATTTAAATCCATATCAATGGCAATATTATGAGTCTCATCGCTTAAACTGGGATCATAGAACAAATGGTATATTTCATGCCACGCTACAAAATCTTGATACACACGAGGCTGAGCTGTATTAATAACGGGTATTTTAATCTTTCCCTTTGTAATAATAGCACCACCCCAATATTCATCGTCTATTGGAATCTGAATTAAATGGTTCTCTTTTAATACTGAAAGAGCTAGTTTATCCTGCCCTGTTACTCCTAACTTATTAAACCTGACTGTAAAATCATTGATCAATCTTAATATATCATCTTTAATCTGTTTATTTTTTTCAATAACTTGCTCAAGGTTCTTACTGGTTATTAATTCTGACATATTCTACACCTTCTTAATTGTAATATAGTTCGTACATATGAACTATATCTTCTAAAATACCAAACATCTCTTGAGCAGTAGGTTTTAACGCATGATTTTCTGGAGCATTATCAGATAAAGCAAAAACAAGTTCTTTTTTCTCACTGTATTTTAGAGTATAGTTTAACAGCTGTTCTTCATTTATATTTTGGCTTTGCATAATCTTTTGGATATGTTTTTTAAATGTAGTGAGATTATCAATCTCTCCTTTAATTAACTTGTCTAAAGTAGGTCTTGAAACATCAATAAGCGTTGAGAAAGAATTCTTTGTATACCCATTGTCTTTAATAAGCTTTAATATATTTTCTCCAATTAATTTTCTATTTTGAAATAGTAACTCCATACTCATTTTTTTCACCTCCTACTTTATTATATACCAAAAATACAAAAGACGATATGGATTTGTAAAAAATTTTTTTACATTACCTCCCGTTACCTTTCAGTTGTAAAATTTATTATAAAAAGCTTCATCAGAATCTAAAATTCTGAAATAGCTTAAAATATATGATTCATTCATACGTTATTTTGTATATAATAAATGCACCTATGAAATAAATCTACCAAAAGGAAATTTATCCATAAGTGCATTTCTCGAATGCCAACTATACATTAATTTCTTTATTAATTTCATCTGTTACAGAAAGCTTTGAAATATACATCAATTATATTCTGTTTTTAGGAAGCTCCTAGCGGAATATACCCAAGGACGATATTGTAATTTATTGAATCCTAGAATGACTGAAAAAGGCTTCATGCTTCCACTAATAATATCATTCTTAATTCAGTTCACAAAGGAACTGTAATAGGAAGTTAAACTTTTTGTGTCTACTCTATTGATTCGAATCCAAATCATTCAGTAACTTGCATGTAATAATGTTTAGCAAACTATTTCGTCAAATTATATTTTATTTAATCAAAATGAGAAATTCTCCCATACCTTTCCCATGAATACTTTAATATTTTATATATAGGTTCTTTCAAAATATATTGATATTTTACAGAATATGTGAATTCTTTAGCTTCAGTTTGTCCATTATCATTAATTATATTAACTTTTCGTGAAATAAGCTTATTGCCCGTATACTGTGTTTTATGAACCCAGTCTGAATTTAATAAATGCTCATAAGGATAACTAATATTTCTATCCAGTAACGGTTTGTTATTATGATTGATAAAATATTTTAGGTACTCTTTTTCAACAGATGACATTTCATCAACTCTAGTCCATAAAGCCTCTAATATTTCTTTAGTCTGTTGCTCTCTTTGTGCATCTCTATATTGATTATCACGTATCATCGAAAAAATCTTCTTAATGTATTTCACTAGAACTAAAATTGATTCAATAATTAACATCCAACACACAAAAATAAATATGACACCCCAAGAATATCCTAATCGCTTCATTATTGCTATATCATCACTTATAAAGAAAAAAGTTATAAAAGTTAAAAAAACAGATATTAAGGTTTGATAAAATTTACTCTCAAATATTTTACTAAAAATATTTTACTAATTCATTTCTTTGAATTAGCAATATTAAAGTAAACCCTCTGTACTATCTATAAATCCATCCTAACCCCATAGTTCTTCAGCCATTCTTTTCTTACTTCATAATCGGGCAATACAGAGGCTAAAAGGTTCCAGAATTCTTTAGAGTGGTCTTTATAATACATATGGCACATTTCATGAACTATTATATAATCAAGAGCATTGGATTTCGCCATGATACATCTCCAATTAAATAAAAGTTCATTTTTTGATGTGCAACTCCCCCATCTTTTCTTTTGCTCTTTAATTTTAATATGAGTTGGCGTTTGATCAAAAAATCTTTGATAGTATTTAACTCTTTCACTGATCACTTCTTTAGCCTTATCTCGGTACCACTGCTCCATAGCTTTTTTTATGATTTCTTCATTTTTATTGTTTGCTGTAACAATAAATTTTCCCCTAAAGAGTTTTACCTCCGGCCTTTTAATACGGGTATCTGTTCCTATTTCAAGAGAGTAGTTTCTCCCCAGATACATGAAGGATTCGCCGTTAACATATTCTCTTTTGATCGGCTGATAATTCATATGCTTAAAAGAATATAGTTTTTGAATGATCCAGCTCCCTTTTTCTCTTACTTTTTCAATAATTTGCTCCATAGTTGCATCGATGGGAGCTGTGACTGTAATAATATCAGGAGGCTCAACAGCAATCTCCATAGTTTTTCTTTTTGCATAGATTACTTTAAATGATAAATTGGTTGTTCCATATTGAACTTCTAATTCCATGCCATTCCCTCTTATGTCTTTTCACGTTTAATTTTAATAGGAAAGAAGTTACTCTTTTTCTAATTGTGCAAAATGTTTTTTGGCTAAGTTTAGCAGCGGATTCACCATTTGTTTTCTGATATTGAGCTTGATTTGTTTGAAATACTTCTTATTGAGCATCATGAAAATAGATCTTTCAATATCGGAGGTTTTCGTTGGATTATTAACCCAATCCACTGCATAATTATCTTCTACTGCTTTTCGAACATCAATAGCAATATTTTTTGATAGTTCTATGACATCATTTCCTATGTAGCTCTCTGATCCATCCTTTATTCTATGGCCATCCATAGCTTCGTCTACAATATACTTCTTTACTACTTCAAAAAATGCAAATTCTTTTTCATCAAGACCCAAGTTTTCTGATTGGGATTTTACTCCTTCTTCGACTTCTCGTTTAATAAATTCTTCCAGTCTCTTTTTTCGCTCGATGAAGTCATTCTTTGTCTCATCCAGTATTTTTTGAAGCTTTTCTAACAGACTGGTATAGAATACCGGGTTATCATCCATTTTAACATGTATCGCATGTTTTATTGCATGTTCCATGGCTGATGCCTGAGCTTCGTCAGATTTTAATGTATTAATCTTTTTCTTAAAATCATCTTCAAAAAGAGTTATAGGTTCTATCCACTGGATCACTCCAAGGGATTCTAAATACTCCTCGATAATCTCCCTAACCTTTTCTCCACAATCGCTGATATCCAATTCTTCTGACGGACTGTATTTTGCTTTTGCTCCTGCCCGAATATATCCTAACCATTTTAAATCATTTAAGATATCTGTTCCCACATGGGAAGGCAGTAATATTTCTACTGTACTTGAAAAACGTTTATAAGCAATCTCAAATTCAGCCCTTTTATTCATTGGCTCTAATACCTTAATGAGTTCATCCAGATTATTTTTATCTATGCCTTTAAACAGAGTCATAACATCTTCTCTGTAGGAAAGCATTTCTTTATACAAGTCGTTCATAGATTGCATGGGTTCTCCTAGTTCTTCTTTGTCAAAAATAGCCAGCGCTTCCTCCAGATAGTCAGACACTCCATAATAATCCACGACATAACCACATTGCTTCACAATATTAGCTTTTTTTACTTTGTCCTTATCCACTCGGGTAACATCCATAACGCAAGTTCTATTAACTCTTGCAATGGCTTGCAAAAGATTATGTTCTTTTAAAGGTCTGTCCAGATACATCACTTGTTCGATAGGTGCATCGAAGCCTGTGAGCAACATATCCTTTACGATAATAAAACAAAGTTTATCCTTTTCAATCGGCATTTTAAATCTATCTATAATGATTTCTTGCTCTGCTTTACTTGTAAAATGTTCTTTTAAATGGGGTGGGTCATTTAAATTGCCTGAGAAAATAACCTTACACTCCAGTTCTTCTCCAATGATGTCTTTCATGTGTTCCATAAGTGCTTTGTAGTATCTCACACAGGCTTCTCTGCTCACACATACTATCTGAGCCTTAAATCCATTAGGCAATATATTGTCTCTATAATGTTTTAATATATCAATGGCTATATCATTAATCCGATCTTTTGATTCTACTATCGCCTTTTTATTGGCATATTTTTGTTTAATGGCTTCTTTTTCTTCATCTGTTCTGTCTTCAAAAGCTTCATTAAATAGCTCATCAAGGCTGGAATCTTTGATATGAAGCTGCGGCATCCTGCCTTCATAGACGATTTTTACCGTAGCTCCGTCATCCACTGCTTCTTTTATTCCATATTTATCTATATATCCTCCAAATGTTCTTGGTGTGGACTTATCCCTTTTATCAATAGGCGTACCGGTAAATCCAATAAAAGTTGCATTGGGGAGGGCTGTTCTCATATTAGAAGCTGTATCTTTATACTGACTTCTATGGGCTTCATCGGACAAAACAATAACATTGGATTTTGTAGTTAATACCGGATAAGGGAGGATAAATTTCTTTTTTATCTTTTTTCCATTCTCAATAACTTCTCTTTCTTCTGTTTCACTTTCAAACTTCTGAATGGTGGTCATAATAATCTTGGGCTGAGCTTCTGACAAGAGCCGCTTCATAGTAGCGATTTTGTCAGCTCTTTCCGGTGTAGTGATTTTAGATAAGGTTCTTATGAATGTAGCATATATTTGCTTGTCTAAATCAATTCTGTCTGTAACAATCACAATGGTAGCGTCAGAAAGTTCCTTAGTCCTCTTGATCTTTCTTGCCAGCATAACCATCGTCAAAGATTTTCCTGATCCTTGGGTATGCCACACAACCCCACCCCTGGACAGGGGATCTTTACCTTCTTTAAGTCTTTTAATAGCTTTATTTACAGCTCTAAACTGCTGATATCTGCAAATTTTCTTTATAGTGACTCCATTATCGGTTTCAAACACAATGAAATTTCTCATAATATCAAGGAGATTATTTTTTTCTAATAGCCCTTGTAAAAATAAATTCTGCCCATTTTCTTTAATCCCTGAAACCTGATCTCTTTTTATTGGATAGGGATCTTTCCATTCCAAATAGTGATTGTATTTTGAGCTGATGGTTCCAACATAGGCATGATATTTATTAAGTATCCCTGTAAAAAAGTTGGTATAAAAAAGTCGTGGATTGCCTTCTAAAGTATTTCTGTCTCTTTCATTCATATATCGTCTTAGTTGTTCGAAGGCTTCTTTTTTTCCTATGTTTTCATTCTTCCCTCTCTCTAAAAAAGGAGATTTACATTCTAAAACCACTACAGGAATGCCATTGACAAACACTACGATATCAGGAAAAATCGATTTCCCCGAAAGGGTCTTTACTTCAAACTGCCTTGTGACTAGAAAATCGTTATTATCTACATTCTCCCAATCGATAAAATATACGGTTTGAGGCTTCTTTTGACCATTCCCGTAAATGTCCTGGTCTACAGTAAATTTTAAGTCTACAATGGCGTCATATAGCTTTTCATTGATCTCCAAAAGGCTTGTCCCCAGATTCTCTGGTCTGCTTAGGTACCGAACAGACTTATTAAGATTATCTTCATCCATCCATGGATTAAGTCTTCTTAAAGCCTTTTTTAACCTATTCCCCAATATGACTTCTGTAAAAGTTTCCCTTTCTCCCTTCTCAGGAATCAGTTCTTTCCCATGGATAAAGTCGTAATGTAAGACATTCTGCATATATTCAATAGCTGGAAGTTCTACAAGTGTTTCTTCATTACCAAGATAATTACTCACTATGATCCCCCACATCTTACCCTTTACTTTATAATATAGCTAACTCATACCCTTTATTTTTCATATAATGTCCTTTAATTATTGCAACTTTAATGAGTTGCTCTAAAAACTTTTTTTCGGTTGTATCTATAAATTTATCATTAATGACATCATATTTTCCAAAACAAACCGTATTCTTTTTTACTATATCAATTCCCTCTCTTGCAAGATCCATAACTAGCATATCTCTATTTCTTTCTCTTTCTTCTTTTGTCATGTTTCTACTAAATAATTTTAGCTGTATTTCCAAACTAATTTCTCCATCAGAATAGCCCATACTTAAATTAATCGATGTCAGCATCCCTCTATTGTTATATACAAAAATTCTATAATATCCTGAAATGTTTTCGTATAACTGAATAGAAATTGGCATTTCAAAATCATTACTTACTATTGTAAACTCTAAGTCTTTACCAAAGAAATTAGTTTCCGCCAAATCGCCAGCTTGATTATTAATACTATAACTATGTCCCTTGTTTAATATGAATTGATTTCCATTAATAAAAATTTCTTTTAAATCTACTGATAAAATCTTATTGGTAAAATTCTGAATTATCGCTTCATTCATCAATCTATTCCCCTATACCTCTATAACCTCTCAATATACAAAATCCAAAATTTCTGCAGTTCATTTATGCGTCTTGTGTGGATTTATTTACAATTTTTATATTTTTCTAAAAATGTTTTAATAGTATCTCATATCAAACTTTTCCATGCCTTATTACATATACCTACTCTAAACTTTTACCCTAATCTTTCCTGTTAAAAGTTTCTGCATAAGTCCTTTTTTGAGTTTCTGAAGTTTTTCTTTTTTTAATTCATATTGTTCTATTTGCTCATCTACAGAAGATAAAATTGTAGCTATCTTTTCCTGTTCTTTAATAGAAGGCACAGCGATTTTATATTCTTTAATAATCATTTGACTTATATTTGGTTGAGCTCCCCCTGCTCCTAATTCAATCAAATTTTCTTTATTAAAACTCAAAATATAATATAGATATTCATAACTTAGTATTTCTTCCTTACATATAATCGCACAACAGGCTTGATTAGTTGTTAGCTCTCTCTTCGATATCGATACTTTACCTATTGTTGCTCCATACATAGCTATCAAAACTGAATTAATGGGTATTAATTTAGCTGATGATTTTAAAACAGCTTTTTCTGTGATTTTTTCTTCTGAATCGAAAATATATTTTTGGTTCAGCTCACCAGTTTTTAACCACGGAATAGTCCCGTTCTCGTAATACTCTTTATGAGATCTACTTGGAGTCCCTCCACTTATAGTATCTCCTACATCTTTGATCCTGAGTATTTCCCACTCTTCTGGTATTTTTCCTAGCTCCGTATCCTTAAACCTACTATGGCCAATTCCTTTTGTAAGAAGCCTCTGCATAAGTCCTTTTTTCAGTTCCTTTGTTTTTTCTATAAGATTATCAGTAATTTCTATTTGCTTATCTACAGATGATAGAATTGATGCTATCTTTTTTTGTTCTTCAATAGATGGAACTAATATTTTTATATTCTTTATATTGGATCTAGATATTCCATATACTGTCGCACCTGTGGCTAATTTTACAAATTGCTTTCTAACTTGTGTTGTACTAAAACAATATTTTTTATATAAAGTATGGAGTTTTTTAATTTTATCTTTTGCAACAATAGTGTGTAGACCTGCTACAAATTTTTCATTATTATCATTAATAATTACTACACTTTTTCCTATACCTTCATAATCTTCGGACGCATCTGCAAAAACTACATCGCCTGTATTCAACAATAATTCTTCTTTTAATTTGTTAACTTCAATATCAATTTTAGGTAACCAGTCACTATCTTCTTTTATACTAAAGTAATTCTTATTTTTTTTATGGATATCACCATAATGCAAATAATAGATACCATGTTCTGATAAATTATCTCTTGAAATAGATATTCCACTATAAAAGTTAAAAAGATCTTCTAATTTTTCAATTTCCCAGTGGATAGGTATCTCTCCCTGTTCTGTCATCTTATATCCTTCTCTAGCCTTTTCCACTCTTCTCACCTGCCTCTATATTATGTCAAATCCTAGTTCCTCGAGGTACTGGTTTAACTGCTCTTCTGCATCTGCTATTTTAGATTTCAATTCTCTTATGTCCTGCAATACCAAATCAATATCTATTTCTTCCTCTTCTTCTGTAGTATCCACATATCTGCTTATATTCAGGTTATAATTATTTTCTTTTATGGTATCCAAATCTACGACATTGGCATATTTTTCGACATCTTCATATGCATCAAAAGTTTTTACAATCTTTTCAATGTCTTCATCTCTTAATTTATTTTTATTACCATCCTTAACAAAGTCTTTACTTGCATCAATAAAGAGAACCTTATTCTTTCTTTTTTCATCCTTATTTTTAGTAATCACAAGGATCGCTGCGGGGATACCTGTTCCATAAAAGATGTTTTGTGGCAGTCCAATGACTGCTTCTATCAAATCATCTTTAAGAAATCCTTCTCTGATCTTTCCCTCTGCTCCTCCTCTGAATAAAACACCATGAGGAACTACAGAAGCCATTTTACCCTTTGCATTTAAGCTTGCAATCATATGGGACACAAAAGCCAAATCACCATATGACTTAGGAGGTATTCCATAAGGAAATCTGTGGTATTGATCGGTACTTGCCTCTTCTGATCCCCAATGCTTTAGTGAAAACGGAGGATTTGCAAGAACTTTGTCAAAAGTCTTTAATACTCCACCTTCTGTATGTTTTGGTTCTCTTATAGTATCACCTTTTTGAATATCTGCTCCTTTAGCCCCATGTAAAATCATGTTCATTTTACAAATAGCCCAGGTAGAAAGATTGATTTCTTGTCCATATAAAGAAATATTTTTGTAATTACCCCCATGCTCTTTGATATATCTAAGACTCTGAATCAGCATACCACCAGAACCACAGGTAGGGTCATAGATGCGATCTCCTTCCTGGGGTTTTAATAGATTGACCATCACTTTAACGACCTCTGTAGGGGTATAGAATTCTCCTCCCTTTTTACCACCTTCATCAGCAAATTGCTTAATTAAATATTCATAGGCATTTCCGAGAATATCTTCAGACTCTATACATTCATTGGATAAATTCATACTATCAAATATAAGTAGTAATTGATTTAATTTCTTATCGGGTACTCTTTCTTTATCATTATAATTTACGGTCGTTAGGACCCCTATTAATTCACTGTTTTTAGGTTCATCTTCAATTGCTTTAAATGCCTTGTCCAATTCAGGTCCAATGTTTAGATTTAAGTTTTTTAACTTATCCCATCTGGCCTGTTCTGGAACATAGAAAGTTTCATATATAGAAGGATCGTTTAAAAGCTCCTGGATTTCTTCCTCTTCCATCCCTTGTTCTCTAAATTCTTTTTCCCTAATGACTCTCTCAGAATTAAATTCATCATTCATTCTTTTTAAAAATAACATTCCAAAGATATAATCCATATATTGGGTAGCCGAAAGTTCTCCTCTAAGTACATCAGCACAAGCCCAAAGTTTTGATTCTAATTGCTGTTGTGTCAGTTTCTCCATAGTTCTCTCTCCCTGCATATGTATAATAAAATAAAAAATCATCAGTTTTTGTAAATTATATTTTACCATATTCTCATATTCTGTTCATACTTTTCTTACTTTTATTCCTTTCGAATATAACTTTATATACAAAGAATGATCTTCTTCTATAAATATAATAAAAAATAAAAAGAGAAAAAACGGGATTAAACCATCTCTTCTCTCAAAATTTTTAGATTCTATAATAAAATTCTACACTATTTATTTTTTTAACACTTATGATGTAAATTTGGCCATATCCAAGTTTATTAAAAACACATATAAACAGGAAGCGTCCTGCTAGCCCATGAAAAATATAAATTTAAAGATCTTTTCAATACTTCCCTGGTACATTTCATATCTTTTACATAATCATCTGCAATAATCTTTTGGATTTCAGGAGTAAGGGGGAGTACATACTTTATAAATTGTTTTTCAGTATCCGACCATGTATAACAAGTTTCAACCATTTCTCCTTTGATATTGTCATAGCATTGATTTTTAAAAGAAACTTCATCTATCTTCTCAAACTCTTTAGAATACTTATTGCCACCGCTGCTAAGAATTTCTGCTTGGTCTTTTATGGGCAGTTCTTCTATTTTTCCATCAGAGGTGATCGTGAACAATTTATAGGCATTACTGTTGCCTGAAACATATTGTCCAATAGCAAAGTCCATACTGCCGTCATTGTTGTAATCATCAAATTCTATATTAAAAACGCTCTGAAAAATCAGCTTCTGCTCATTGAATGCTTTATTGAGGTCCAGTTCCGAAAGGATCTTTCCTTTTTGGTCAATAAGTTGAATATAAAACTTGCCCTCCCAATTGGGACCCATATATGGCCCTGGTTCTTTTTCTTCATAATACCTGCCATCAGTCATTTTTAAGATAAGATTTTCATTATATGAATCTTTGTTAAAGTCAATAATATTCTTGGAAAGAATATTGCTATTGATCATATCATTAGAACTTGCAAGGCTTTCTGAACCAGTCAACCCTGCAAGGCCTGCTGCCAGCAGGACAGCTGCTAAAATAAACCTTTTCCATGAATCCTTTTTAATCATTACACTCATATTTTTCTCCTTTTTATACTAAAACTGAATATAATTTGGCCTTTAATGACCACAAAATCATTACATATCCTCTCTATCTATATTTTGATGTTACAATTTGCAATATTCGTTTGTCAACAGCAAACTGCATTGTGTCAGTGTCAACTTGTTCTCGGTTTTTAAAAAGCAGGTTAACCCTCTTTTTGGGATAACTCATATAATATAGCCACTATTCTTTATACTTCTCAG